>NZ_CP133269.1:4472500-4750000 GCF_030915525.1 Neobacillus sp. PS2-9 | reverse complement strand
TTTGGCACCTCGATGTCGGCTCATCGCATCCTGGGGCTGTAGTCGGTCCCAAGGGTTGGGCTGTTCGCCCATTAAAGCGGTACGCGAGCTGGGTTCAGAACGTCGTGAGACAGTTCGGTCCCTATCCGTCGTGGGCGCAGGAAATTTGAGAGGAGCTGTCCTTAGTACGAGAGGACCGGGATGGACGCACCGCTGGTGTACCAGTTGTCTTGCCAAAGGCATCGCTGGGTAGCTATGTGCGGACGGGATAAGTGCTGAAAGCATCTAAGCATGAAGCCCCCCTCAAGATGAGATTTCCCATAGCGTCAAGCTAGTAAGAACCCTGAAAGATGATCAGGTTGATAGGTCAGAGGTGGAAGCGTGGTAACATGTGGAGCTGACTGATACTAATCGTTCGAGGACTTAACCAATTTTTAAAGCGAACTCGTAGTTTACAAACACTTCTTCTACATTATCTAGTTTTGAGGGAACGATACCTCAAAGTAAATAGTCTGGTAGCAATAGCGAGAAGGTCACACCCGTTCCCATACCGAACACGGAAGTTAAGCTTCTCAGCGCCGATGGTAGTTGGGACGAAAGTCCCTGTGAGAGTAGGACGTTGCCAGGCGAAGACAGGAATTTTCATTTCTGTCTTTTTTAATCCCTTATATGAGAGTTGGAAAAAAACTTTATGTTGTATCTTAGTGCAAAAAGTGTTAAGATATTAAAGTCGCTCTCAACAAGAGTGGGTTAGAAATGAGCAAATGGAAAACATTGTTCATTGAAAGAAAATAAGAATTGTGATAAGATAGTTTTTGTCGCTTCTTAATAAAGTGAATTTGTTCTTTGAAAACTAAACAAACAAAAACGTCAACAAACAAAAATTATTAGTTTTTTATGAAACTAAGCCAACGTAACAAAATGAGCTAATCAACTTTCTTGGAGAGTTTGATCCTGGCTCAGGACGAACGCTGGCGGCGTGCCTAATACATGCAAGTCGAGCGAACCACTTCGGTGGTTAGCGGCGGACGGGTGAGTAACACGTGGGCAACCTGCCTGTAAGACTGGGATAACTTCGGGAAACCGGAGCTAATACCGGATAATCCTTTTCCTCTCATGAGGAAAAGCTGAAAGTCGGTTTCGGCTGACACTTACAGATGGGCCCGCGGCGCATTAGCTAGTTGGTGAGGTAACGGCTCACCAAGGCGACGATGCGTAGCCGACCTGAGAGGGTGATCGGCCACACTGGGACTGAGACACGGCCCAGACTCCTACGGGAGGCAGCAGTAGGGAATCTTCCACAATGGACGAAAGTCTGATGGAGCAACGCCGCGTGAGCGATGAAGGCCTTCGGGTCGTAAAGCTCTGTTGTTAGGGAAGAACAAGTACCGGAGTAACTGCCGGTACCTTGACGGTACCTAACCAGAAAGCCACGGCTAACTACGTGCCAGCAGCCGCGGTAATACGTAGGTGGCAAGCGTTGTCCGGAATTATTGGGCGTAAAGCGCGCGCAGGCGGTCCTTTAAGTCTGATGTGAAAGCCCACGGCTCAACCGTGGAGGGTCATTGGAAACTGGGGACTTGAGTGCAGAAGAGGAAAGCGGAATTCCACGTGTAGCGGTGAAATGCGTAGAGATGTGGAGGAACACCAGTGGCGAAGGCGGCTTTCTGGTCTGTAACTGACGCTGAGGCGCGAAAGCGTGGGGAGCAAACAGGATTAGATACCCTGGTAGTCCACGCCGTAAACGATGAGTGCTAAGTGTTAGGGGGTTTCCGCCCCTTAGTGCTGCAGCTAACGCATTAAGCACTCCGCCTGGGGAGTACGGCCGCAAGGCTGAAACTCAAAGGAATTGACGGGGGCCCGCACAAGCGGTGGAGCATGTGGTTTAATTCGAAGCAACGCGAAGAACCTTACCAGGTCTTGACATCCTCTGACACTCCTAGAGATAGGACGTTCCCCTTCGGGGGACAGAGTGACAGGTGGTGCATGGTTGTCGTCAGCTCGTGTCGTGAGATGTTGGGTTAAGTCCCGCAACGAGCGCAACCCTTGATCTTAGTTGCCAGCATTCAGTTGGGCACTCTAAGGTGACTGCCGGTGACAAACCGGAGGAAGGTGGGGATGACGTCAAATCATCATGCCCCTTATGACCTGGGCTACACACGTGCTACAATGGATGGTACAAAGGGCTGCAAGACCGCGAGGTTTAGCCAATCCCATAAAACCATTCTCAGTTCGGATTGTAGGCTGCAACTCGCCTACATGAAGCCGGAATCGCTAGTAATCGCGGATCAGCATGCCGCGGTGAATACGTTCCCGGGCCTTGTACACACCGCCCGTCACACCACGAGAGTTTGTAACACCCGAAGTCGGTGGGGTAACCGCAAGGAGCCAGCCGCCTAAGGTGGGACAGATGATTGGGGTGAAGTCGTAACAAGGTAGCCGTATCGGAAGGTGCGGCTGGATCACCTCCTTTCTAAGGATATAAGCTGGACATATGAGCCAGACAAAACATGTTTGTTTGATTGTTTCTTGTTTGTTTAGTTTTGAGAGTGCAATTTCTCTCAAAACATCGTTCTTTGAAAACTAGATAATCGTAATGAAGAAGTCAAGTAAATACATCGAGTAATCGCCATTTTAGTTTTCTCTCTTATTAAATTAAGAGAAACAAACCTTTCAGGTTAAGTTAGAAAGGGCGCACGGTGAATGCCTTGGCACTAGGAGCCGATGAAGGACGGGACTAACACCGATATGCTTCGGGAGCTGTAAGTAAGCTTTGATCCGGAGATTTCCGAATGGGGGAACCCACTGTTCGTAATGGAACAGTATCTTTACCTGAATACATAGGGTATTGAAGGCATACCCGGGGAACTGAAACATCTAAGTACCCGGAGGAAGAGAAAGCAAACGCGATTCCCTGAGTAGCGGCGAGCGAAACGGGACATAGCCCAAACCAAGAGGCTTGCCTCTTGGGGTTGTAGGACACTCAACATGGAGTTACAAAGGAACGGGGTAGATGAAGCGGCCTGGAAAGGCCCGTCAGAGAAGGTAAAAACCCTGTAGTCGAAACTTCGTTCCCTCCTGAGTGGATCCTGAGTACGGCCGGACACGAGAAATCCGGTCGGAAGCAGGGAGGACCATCTCCCAAGGCTAAATACTCCCTAGTGACCGATAGTGAACCAGTACCGTGAGGGAAAGGTGAAAAGCACCCGGAAGGGGAGTGAAATAGTTCCTGAAACCGTGTGCCTACAAGTAGTTAGAGCCCGTTAATGGGTGATAGCGTGCCTTTTGTAGAATGAACCGGCGAGTTACGATCCCATGCAAGGTTAAGTTGAAGAGACGGAGCCGCAGCGAAAGCGAGTCTGAATAGGGCGATTGAGTATGTGGTCGTAGACCCGAAACCAGGTGATCTACCCATGTCCAGGGTGAAGTCCAGGTAACACTGGATGGAGGCCCGAACCCACGCACGTTGAAAAGTGCGGGGATGAGGTGTGGGTAGCGGAGAAATTCCAATCGAACTTGGAGATAGCTGGTTCTCTCCGAAATAGCTTTAGGGCTAGCCTCACGTAGTTAGAGTCTTGGAGGTAGAGCACTGTTTGGACTAGGGGCCCTCATCGGGTTACCGAATTCAGACAAACTCCGAATGCCAAAGACTTATCCGTGGGAGTCAGACTGCGAGTGATAAGATCCGTAGTCAAAAGGGAAACAGCCCAGACCACCAGCTAAGGTCCCAAAGTTTACGTTAAGTGGAAAAGGATGTGGAGTTGCTTAGACAACCAGGATGTTGGCTTAGAAGCAGCCACCATTTAAAGAGTGCGTAATAGCTCACTGGTCGAGTGACTCTGCGCCGAAAATGTACCGGGGCTAAACGTAACACCGAAGCTGTGGATTGACATCTTAGATGTCAGTGGTAGGAGAGCGTTCTAAGGGCGTTGAAGCTAGACCGTAAGGACTGGTGGAGCGCTTAGAAGTGAGAATGCCGGTATGAGTAGCGAAAGATGAGTGAGAATCTCATCCACCGTATGCCTAAGGTTTCCTGAGGAAGGCTCGTCCGCTCAGGGTTAGTCGGGACCTAAGCCGAGGCCGAAAGGCGTAGGCGATGGACAACAGGTTGATATTCCTGTACCACCTCTTTATCGTTTGAGTGATGGGGGACGCAGGAGGATAGGGTAAGCGCGCTGTTGGATATGCGCGTCTAAGCAGTTAGGCTGGAAAGTAGGAAAATCCGCTTTCCGTAAAGGCTGAGCTGTGATAGCGAGGGAAATTTAGTACCGAAGTTCCTGATTCCACACTGCCAAGAAAAGCCTCTAGCGAGATAAAAGGTGCCCGTACCGCAAACCGACACAGGTAGGCGAGGAGAGAATCCTAAGGTGAGCGAGAGAACTCTCGTTAAGGAACTCGGCAAAATGACCCCGTAACTTCGGGAGAAGGGGTGCTTTTTGAGGTGAATAGCCTCGAAGAGCCGCAGTGAATAGGCCCAGGCGACTGTTTAGCAAAAACACAGGTCTCTGCGAAGCCGCAAGGCGAAGTATAGGGGCTGACGCCTGCCCGGTGCTGGAAGGTTAAGAGGAGGGGTTAGCGCGAGCGAAGCTCTGAATCGAAGCCCCAGTAAACGGCGGCCGTAACTATAACGGTCCTAAGGTAGCGAAATTCCTTGTCGGGTAAGTTCCGACCCGCACGAAAGGCGTAACGATCTGGGCACTGTCTCAACGAGAGACTCGGTGAAATTATAGTACCTGTGAAGATGCAGGTTACCCGCGACAGGACGGAAAGACCCCGTGGAGCTTTACTGTAGCCTGATATTGAATTTTGGTACAGCTTGTACAGGATAGGTAGGAGCCTGAGAAACCGGAGCGCTAGCTTCGGTGGAGGCGTCGGTGGGATACTACCCTGGCTGTATTGAAATTCTAACCCGCACCCCTTATCGGGGTGGGAGACAGTGTCAGGTGGGCAGTTTGACTGGGGCGGTCGCCTCCTAAAGAGTAACGGAGGCGCCCAAAGGTTCCCTCAGAATGGTTGGAAATCATTCGTAGAGTGTAAAGGCACAAGGGAGCTTGACTGCGAGACCTACAAGTCGAGCAGGGACGAAAGTCGGGCTTAGTGATCCGGTGGTTCCGCATGGAAGGGCCATCGCTCAACGGATAAAAGCTACCCCGGGGATAACAGGCTTATCTCCCCAAGAGTCCACATCGACGGGGAGGTTTGGCACCTCGATGTCGGCTCATCGCATCCTGGGGCTGTAGTCGGTCCCAAGGGTTGGGCTGTTCGCCCATTAAAGCGGTACGCGAGCTGGGTTCAGAACGTCGTGAGACAGTTCGGTCCCTATCCGTCGTGGGCGCAGGAAATTTGAGAGGAGCTGTCCTTAGTACGAGAGGACCGGGATGGACGCACCGCTGGTGTACCAGTTGTCTTGCCAAAGGCATCGCTGGGTAGCTATGTGCGGACGGGATAAGTGCTGAAAGCATCTAAGCATGAAGCCCCCCTCAAGATGAGATTTCCCATAGCGTCAAGCTAGTAAGAACCCTGAAAGATGATCAGGTTGATAGGTCAGAGGTGGAAGCGTGGTAACATGTGGAGCTGACTGATACTAATCGTTCGAGGACTTAACCAATTTTTAAAGCGAACTCGTAGTTTACAAACACTTCTTCTACATTATCTAGTTTTGAGGGAACGATACCTCAAAGTAAATAGTCTGGTAGCAATAGCGAGAAGGTCACACCCGTTCCCATACCGAACACGGAAGTTAAGCTTCTCAGCGCCGATGGTAGTTGGGACGAAAGTCCCTGTGAGAGTAGGACGTTGCCAGGCTAAACTTTATTTTTTGGCGATTAAGGCGTCAAGATTTAAAGTGGCCCCTTGGTCAAGCGGTTAAGACACCGCCCTTTCACGGCGGTAACACGGGTTCGAATCCCGTAGGGGTCACCATTATTGGAGGATTAGCTCAGCTGGGAGAGCATCTGCCTTACAAGCAGAGGGTCGGCGGTTCGATCCCGTCATCCTCCACCATATATTTTTCTTAAAATACATGCCGGGGTAGCTCAATTGGTAGAGCAACTGACTTGTAATCAGTAGGTTGGGGGTTCAAGTCCTCTCGCCGGCACCACTTTACTTTTCATTTATTCGCGCCCTTAGCTCAGCTGGATAGAGTGTTTGACTACGAATCAAAAGGTCGGGAGTTCGAATCTCTCAGGGCGCACTTTAACGGGAAGTAGCTCAGCTTGGTAGAGCACTTGGTTTGGGACCAAGGGGTCGCAGGTTCGAATCCTGTCTTCCCGACCAGTCCTAACTATTTAATAATTTTGGGGCCTTAGCTCAGCTGGGAGAGCGCCTGCCTTGCACGCAGGAGGTCAGCGGTTCGATCCCGCTAGGCTCCACCTTAATTAAATTTTATATTTGGCGGTGTAGCTCAGCTGGCTAGAGCGTACGGTTCATACCCGTAAGGTCGGGGGTTCGATCCCCTCCGCCGCTACCATATATGTACGGAGGAATACCCAAGTTTGGCTGAAGGGATCGGTCTTGAAAACCGACAGGCGGGTCATACCGCGCGGGGGTTCGAATCCCTCTTCCTCCTCCATTATATTTTTACAAAACAATATTCTATTGTCGCGGGGTGGAGCACGTTCGAATAAGCTTCTTCGAATGATCTACAGCGCAACGATTGAGCCACAGCTTGAATATGCTTTCCGAAATCGGGGCGGTCTTCAAACTAAGGGTATGCACAAAATGTAATATTTTTATTGTCGCGGGGTGGAGCAGTCCGGTAGCTCGTCGGGCTCATAACCCGAAGGTCGCAGGTTCAAATCCTGTCCCCGCAATATGGTCTGGTAGTTCAGTTGGTTAGAATGCCTGCCTGTCACGCAGGAGGTCGCGGGTTCGAGTCCCGTCCAGACCGCCATTTTTCTAGATATATTAAATCTAAATATGCGGGTGTAGTTTACTGGTAAAACCTCAGCCTTCCAAGCTGATGTAGTGGGTTCGATTCCCATCACCCGCTCCATTTAGGGGCCTATAGCTCAGCTGGTTAGAGCGCACGCCTGATAAGCGTGAGGTCGATGGTTCGAGTCCATTTAGGCCCACTAGAAAAGGAAAAAGCGATTGCTATTAAGCAGTCGCTTTTTTTGTGTTTATTTCAATTCAAATTTTAAGCTGCCTCGAGTAGTTCCTTTTCTCTTTCCACTTCTAATGCTGATACAATGTAAGCAAACCCATTCATTAAAAAGTAAATAACATTGGACTGTACCCGTTCAGTTTCTCCTAAATAGGTATTTACGATAATGGTAACAGAGTATAATATGACAAAAAATAAAGCAATTTTATTGAAAATATTCATTCAACCGACCCCTTTTTTAGGATTCTTATTTTAATCATATTTGTTATTAGCGTATCTTATGCAAGCCACATTCCAATTGCCTATTCAACAGCTCAATTTTAATTAAGAAGAAAGGAGCTATTCCAGATGTCATTTTCCTTCGATCACTTAGTGGTATTTCTAAAAAAGCCAGAGGAGGCACTAGTACCTTTATACGAGAAAGGAATTCATGCGATTAATGGGGGTCATCATCAATGGTGGGGAACCTATAACTCTTTATCCTATTTTGGGTTAAGCTATATTGAATTTTTAGGAATTGAAGATTTATCAATTGCGGTGAAACAAAGAAATAATCGATTGATTACAGAAATTGTGGAGAAACTCTCAAAACAAGGGCATGAGGGTCCTGCTAAAATAGCGATTCGAACAAGAGAGATTCAACAATTAGCTACAAAGCTCAAAGCAGAGGGACGTACAGTGTATGGTCCATTCCCTGGTGAACGGGTTCGAGTTGATGGGCAAATAATTAAGTGGTCACTTTTATTTTTAGAAAATAACCCCAATGAACTTACCATGCCATTTTTCATCGAATGGGAAAAGTCTGATGAAGAGAGGTTTTTAGATTTAAAAGAGCAAGAATTAATAGGTAACCCAGCTTTTAAAAGTGTAGGCTTTGTGGTTCATAACTTAGAAAATACCATAACCAAGTGGGGGGAATTATTAAAGCTTCAGCCGTGTGAGGAATTTATTGATGCTGCCATGAATGCTAGATGCCAAAAACTAGACCTTTCAGGCACAAGTCTATTGTTCTGTACACCACTTGGAGAGGGACCAGCCAAAAAGGTATTAGAGGAAAAAGGAGAGACTCCTTTCCTATTAAATCTTGAGGGAACAAGTCAGACTGGTATGTTTGAGATGTTCGGTGGAGTATGGAGGGTGCAATAACCTAGAGGGAGTGTAGAAGGTAAACTAGTATGGTTTGCCTTTTTTGTATGTCCTTTTTTCAAAGGATGGTTTACTTTTTCACAGGAGATACTACAAGCATTCGAGTTGAATTTGAAGGAGTGTCTAAATGGACTTACAAAGTGGAAAGTTTTATTGGGAAACAACCTTACCAAATACCACTACATATCCTGTTTTAGAGGAAGACATATGCTGCGATGTTCTTATCATAGGAGGCGGAAGTTCTGGGGCGCAATGTGCCTACTATCTAAGTGAGACAGACCTAGATGTTGTAGTGGTCGATAAACGTATTATTGGTACGGGAAGTACAAGTGTAAATACGGCTCTTATTCAGTATTTGGGAGATAAAATGCTATTTGAATTAGTAAATACCTTTGGAGAGGAAACTGCAATTCATCATACAAAGCTGTGCGAAGAAGCGATTAATGATATAGAACGAACGTCTCAAAGGATGGATATGGACCCTGAATTTTATAGGAGGGATAGTCTCTATTATGCGAGTGATCGGGCAGGGATAGATAAACTTAATAAAGAGTTCTATTACTTGCAAAAACATAAATTTAAAGTGGATTACCTAACAGAGAGGCAGATTAGTGAACGCTACCCCTTCAAAAAAGAAGCGGCTCTATATTTATATCATGATGGTGAAATTAATCCACTTAAGTATAATCATGGACTCCTTTTAGAAGCTCAGAAAAAGGGAGTTCGGATCTTTGAGAAAACAAGAATCAATGGGAAACAATTTCAAAAAGATGGTGCCACCTTTTTTACTGAAAATGGCTATTCCATAAAGGCGCGACACGTCATTATTGCTGCAGGATACGAGGGATTGGAATTTATGAAAGATAAAAATGCGGTTATATCAAGCTCGTTTGCAGTTGTTACTAATCAGGTAGAGAGCTTTACAGATTGGTATAAGCAAACTCTTATTTGGGAGACAGCACGCCCCTATATTTATATGCGAACGACGGGAGATAACCGAGTGATTATTGGTGGATTAGATGACAATACCACCTATGCTGATGATCGCGATTCTAAGATTATGCATAAGAAAGATAAGTTAATTGAGGAGTTTAACAAACTTTTTCCTACTATCGAGGTATATCCAGAATACTATTTAGGAGCCTTTTACGGTGGGACACATGATGGCTTGCCTATGATTGGGCAATATGATGAGTTCCCCAATTGTTATTTTGTATTTGCAATGGAGATAATGGACTTGTATACAGCGGGGGAATGGCAAAAATTTTGAGAGATGTTATAGCAAAAGGGGCCCATTCTGCTATGAGTCTGTATCATCAGAGTCGATCTGCGGCTGCATTTAATAAAAAATAGCTGTTTTTTCGTAGTTTTAGGTTAGTTTCTCTGTGATAGTTAGTGTAAAATTACACCATATCGGCGAATTTCATAGGTTTATCGGCGAATTCAGGCTGTTTATCAGCGAATCCAATTTAACACCACAAATTTTAAAGGCGAACAGAATACAACTGTTCGCCTAACTCAGCTTCTTACTTTATTTTCGCTACAATCTTCCCCTTCACATGTCGTTCGGAGAGACGGGATAGTGCTTCAGGTACTTGTTCAAGTGTGACTACTTCTTTTAACATAGAAGAAATTTTTCCTTCTGCCAATAATGCCAGCATTTCGTTCCCCATCACTCCTAAATCCTCTTGTGCCTTTCGATCACCGGATTGATGGGCAGGTCCAAGCGCAATCTCATGAAAAGAAATTGCTTTGGTAAAAGGCTTCACCTGTGTGTAATCAGGGGCACCAGAAATATGAACGATATGTCCTAAAAAGGCGAGCATTTCCAATGAATCGGTGGCACTTTGACGGCTAACTGCATCAATAACGGCATCTACCCCACGGCCATTGGTGACTTCCATTACCTGCGCCTTCACATCTTCTTCCCGATAATCGATAACATAGTCCGCACCAAGTGATTGCACATACTCGTGATTATGGCGAGAAGCCGTTGAGATAACTGTTTTACCGGCCCACTTCGCTAATTGAACTGCAAAACCACCTACACCACCAGCACCGCCGTGAATCAGAAGGGTATCAATGTGGTTCATTGGAAGCTTACGGAATAAGGATTGATAAGCAGTATATCCGGCTGTCGGCAAAGCCGCAGCATCTTCGAATGTTACTTGATCTGGAATCCGTGAAACGGTATGAGCAGTTGTCACTGCGTATTCAGCAAATCCGCCTTTTTTCGTCAGGTCACCATGATAGACTACTCGATCGCCTTTTGCCCAACTAGTTACACCTTCGCCTACTTCTGCAACTACCCCAGCAACATCTAATCCTAGAATATGAGGGTATGTCCAATTTGGATTACCGCCTGTTGCCGTTTTATAATCAACCGGATTGAGTCCTACTGCATGAACCTCAATCAATAACTCACCTGCACTTGGTTTCGGAATAACTATTTCTTCTACCTTCATCTCTTTCCAAAGACCTTTTTCATGTATAAGCAATGCTTTCATCAAGATCATCCTTTGTTAAAAATTGTTAATCTAATTTTTCCAACATAGTTAATAATATATACTGTCACAAGAAAACTGAACTTTTCTTAGTTGACTAAAATGATAATCCATGTTAATTTGTATATGCAAATGAAAAGAGGGACTGAGCAATAATGAATGAAGAAGAACAAATATTAATTCATTGTTTATATTTTACAGCAAGCCGTTTTGCTCGTAATATTTCAAAATTGGCAGAGAAGACGTTCGATTTCGGGGAACTTGCACCTTCTTATTTATACATGATTATGATTGTAAAATTCCATCCCGAGATCAATCAAAAAGATTTATGCCATAAGCTTTCCATTGCTCCTTCGACCAGTACGCGGTTTATAGATAAACTAGAAAAACTTAAGCTGGTTACACGAAAAATGGATGGAAAACAAACGCATATCTCTTTAACAGATGAAGGAGAAAAAGTATACCATCAATTCCGTGTTTCATTAAAAGAATTGTTCTTGGGTTATTCCGACATTTTAGGACGAGAATTCAGTATGGATTTAAGCAAGATGCTTCATGAAGCAAGCAATAAGTTAGAAAAAGAACTATAATTTTTTTGCCCTATGATTTGCATATACAAATATAGCTGGTTTAGAAACTTGAATATGGAGGCCATTTTATGAAAGAAAAAGTATTGTTGATTGTCGGTGCAGGGCCTGGAATTAGCTTAAGTACTGCAAAGAAATTCGGCAAGGAAGGCTTTAAAATTGCCCTTGTATCACGACGTATAGATGCTTTACAGAAGTACGAAGAAGAGCTACGAGCTGAAGGAATTACGGCAAATGTCTTTCCGGGGGATGTTTCATCAGAAGTATCTTTAAAAGCAGCAATAGACTCAGTGATTAAAGTTTACGGAAAAATTGATGTTCTATTATACAACGCGGCAGCAGTTAGACTAGGTAAGCCGACAACATTAAGCATAGATGACTTAGTTAAAGATTTTAAAATCAATGTGGCTGGGGCCCTTTCAAGTGTAAAAGAAGTCCTTCCTTACCTTGAAAACGGAACGATCCTTTTAACTGGCGGAGGGTTGGCGATTCATCCATTTGCTGATTATGCATCCTTAGCGATTGGCAAAGCAGGCATTCGCAGCTTAGCACATAGCTTACATCAAGAATTAAGTGTCAAAGGTGTTTATGTCGGAACTCTAACAATTAAAGGGTTTGTTAAAGAAGGAACGTACTACTCACCTGAAAATATTGCAGATACTTTTTATAGCATGTATGAAACAAAAAAAGAAGTGGAAGTAATTTTTGAAGAAAAGTAATATTTTTTTAACCATTCATTTGTATATACAAACATACTGCTAACTAAAACATTGTAAAGAAAGACAAACTAAATTATTCGGATGATAACGGAGACTAAATGATGAAAACACTTGTAATTATTACTCACCCTAATCTTGAGCAATCTAGAATTAATCGTGCATGGATGGAAGAGTTGGAAAAGCATGAAGAGTTAACCATCCATACACTTTATGAAGCATACCCTGATGGAAAAATAAATGTTGAAAATGAGCAAAAACTATTAGAGGCGCATGATCGTATTATTCTTCAATTTCCATTCTACTGGTACAGCACACCACCGTTGTTAAAGCAATTGCTGGATGAAGTGCTTTCCTATGGATGGGCATATGGAGAAGGCGGCGACAAGCTTCACGGAAAAGAACTAGGACTTGCGATTTCTACCTTTGGTCCAGCAGATTCTTATCAGCCGACAGGATACAATCATTTTACGATGGAGACATTAACCACACCTTTACAACAAACAAGTAATTTAATTGGTACACGATTTATGCCGTTATTCGTGTTGAATGGTGTTGCCTATGTTACAGATGAACAGCTGGCACAAAGCGCAAAAGAATACGTAGAATACGTTCTTCAACCGTCATTAATTGAAGCTTAGACCATTTTAATAGAGGTGTTTTGATAAAAAATACCTCACCTATATTTTTTAAACAATCACTTGTATATACAAATATAAAGGAGAATTCATCATGAAGACATTAGTTATTGTCGCACATCCAAACTTAAAAAACTCAGTCATAAACAAAATGTGGGCTGATCGATTACATCAAGAAAAAGATATTACGGTGCATGAATTATACGCAGCCTACCCTGATGGAAAAATTGACGCCGCTCATGAACAAAAACTATTGCTTGATCACGACAGAATTGTCTTCCAGTTCCCATTCTACTGGTACAGCAGTCCTTCTCTATTAAAGGAGTGGCAGGATGTTGTTCTCACTTACGGATGGGCATATGGCTCAGAAGGAACAAAATTACGTGGAAAAGAATTTATGCTGGCGATTTCTACTGGCGGACCGGAAGCAGCCTATCAAGCAGGAGGCTACAATCACTACAGCATGAGTGAGTTAACGAAGCCATTCCAAGCCACTGCAAACCTGACAGGAATGCGCTTTTTACCAACATATACAGCACAAGGTGTCCGTTTCCTAACTAGCGAGCAAGTTCGAGAAAGCGCGGAAAAATTAGTAGAACAGTTAAAAGCTTCATATTAATCTTTTGGCTGTTTTCGCGAAGTTTGTTGTTATTAATATTAGATTCATCAACCCTGTCAGAAGTTGGCTCATGTTCTGATAGAGTTGACCAAAAAATTCATTAACCCAGTCAGAAGTTGGCTCATGTTCTGACAGTGTTGATCAAAAATTTATCAACCTTGTCAGAAGTTACTTTTAAATGAGGAACAAAAATTGATAGAGAGCAACAACGTATACGAAAAGAGGGCTGTTTCATGAAGTATAAATTACTAGGCAAAAGCGGATTAAGAGTATCAGAGTTAGCATTAGGTACAATGACGTTTGGGGAAGATTGGGGTTTTGGTGCGTCAAAGGAAGAAAGTCAAAAAATCTTTCAAGCATTCGTAGAAGCAGGTGGGAATTTTATCGATACGGCAGTAAATTATACGAATGGAACCAGTGAGAAATATGTGGGAGAGTTTATCCGCGAACAACGAGAGCAATATGTAGTGGCAACAAAATATACACTCAACACTCGTCCAAACGATCCGAATGGGGGCGGAAACCATCGGAAAAATCTTGTCCAATCCGTTGAAAAGAGCTTAAAGCAGCTTCAGACAGATTACATTGATTTACTATGGCTCCATGCATGGGATTTCATGACTCCTGTAGAAGAAGTAATGAGAGCACTTGATGATTTAGTTCGTTCAGGAAAAATCCTTTATATCGGAATCTCAGATACGCCTGCTTGGATTGTTTCTCAAGCCAATATGTTAGCCTCCTTACGTGGATGGACTCCATTTATCGGCTTGCAGGTAGAATACAATTTATTGCAACGGACTCCAGAAAGAGATTTATTACCTATGGCGCGAGCACTTGATATAGGTGTGACTGCTTGGGCGCCGATGGCAGGTGGTGCATTAACAGGAAAATATAATAACCCTTCCGCTGAAAACGGTAGATTATCTCCGCAAAGTACACGATTAAATGAAAGAAACCGAGCGATTGCTGCAGTCGTGGAAGAAGTGGCGAAGGAACTTAACGTTTCACCTGCCCAAGTAGCATTAAACTGGGTGCACCAGCAGTCAGGAACTGTGATTCCACTAATTGGGGCAAAACGCGAAAAACAAATGAAAGATAATTTGGGAAGTTTATCCTTCCAGCTTTCAGATGAACATCTTAGCCAACTAAGTGACGCAAGCAAAATTGAACTAGGGTTTCCTCATGATTTCCTTGCATCCGAACCTGTGTTAAATGCGATTCATGGCAAAACGTATGGGAAAATTGAAAAAAGAACTTACTAATTAGAATAGTTTAAGGGGAGAATTCCATGAAGGGGAAAACTTGTTTAATTACAGGCGGTAACTCAGGGATAGGCAAAGCAACAGCAATGGAATTAGCAAAAAAAGGGGCAACGATTGTTCTGTTGTGCCGAAATGAAGAACGAGGACAAAAAGCGCGCCAAGAAATCCTTGAAAATACAGGCAACAGCCATGTAGACCTGCTTTTTGCAGATTTATCCTCTCAACTTTCAGTTAAACAAGCTGCAGAAGATTTTAAGAAAAAGTATAACAAGCTAGATGTACTCATCAACAATGCTGCTGTCTTTTTATCAAAGCGTTCTGAAACAGAAGATGGGATTGAAACGACCTTTGCCACGAATTATTTATCCCATTTCATCCTCACACATCTATTACTAGATTCGCTTGAAGCAAGCGGTGAGGGGCGCATTATTAATGTAGCATCTAAACATAATGGGATTAAAATGAACTTTGATGACCTCATGACCAAGCAAAACTATGCATTTTTCAGAGCGGTCGGTCCGACAAAGTTAGGATTAATCTTGTTTACAAACGAGCTTTCGAAACGCCTTGCAGGAAAGCCTATTACCGTCAACAGCCTGCACCCTGGAATTATTCGATCCAATCTTATGCATGACATGCCATGGGGTCTTCGGACATTATTCAAGACACTCTCAGCTAGAGCTGAAAAAGGTGCAGTGACACCTGTCTATCTTGCTTCCTCTCCCGCTGTTGAAGGTGTAAGTGGAAAGTTCTTTTTCAACTGTAAAGAAGCAGAAACCACTGATGCTGCAAAAGACCAAGAATCAGCACGGAAACTGTGGGACATTAGCATGAGCTTAATCAAGCCTGGAATTCTCTAAAATAGGAATTGTTTATTTCAAATGTTGTCCTTTTGGGAGTTTTTATAAGTATTGGTATTCGGACAGAGCAAGCAGAAAACAACCAAGGATAGTCTGAATGCAAGGGTTATTTGGACAGGGCAAGTGGAATGAGTAAGATAAACTAGAGAAAGTGACATCGAGAAAAAAATTCTGATGGCACTTTCTCTTTACATATCACTTTACAATCCCAGAAAGAATCAAATTCCAAACAATCTCAAATTCCTGCTCAATGGTAGGTGAGGCCCATTCTTTTGCAAGGGCAGGATGATGGAAACGAGCCGTTGCCATAAAGACACCATTAGCTGTGCCTGCAGCATCCGATGATTTAAATTCTCCACTAGCAATTCCAGCTTCGACAATGGGAATGATTTGTCCAATCAATTCTTGAATATGGGTATCGACGGCTTCCACCGACTCTTCCACAAGCATCGAGTACATGGCAAATAACGCCGGGTCTTCCTTCACCTTGGAATGTTTAATCTGAATCAGCGTCTTTACCCATAAATATAAACGCTCGGTTGCAGAGCAATTCTGTTTAAAAACAGCCGCTAATGGTTCCGAAATACTATGAAGCCATCTTTCCGCCACCGCTTCCTTTAATGCTGCCTTACTAGGATAATGACGATAAATAGTTCCGTGACTAACATTTAATGCCCGAGCAACATCAACCACACTGGTTTTCTCAGGACCAAATCGGCGAAGGACTTCCTCCGCCGTATCTAGGATCGTTTCTTTGGTTAAGATTTGATCAGCCACTTTATTCTACTCCGAGTTGGTTCATTTGTTCTGCAGCATAACGAGTGCCAGCAACGGCTTCTGGTGGAACAGCCGCTTTAATTCTTTCGAGGTCAGCAGGACTTAACTTTAAGTTCACCGCATCAAGGGCATCTTGAAGCTGAGACTGTTTACGCGCACCAATTAACGGAATGACATCCTCTCCGCGTGAAAGAACCCAAGCGATCGCAAGCTGTGCTACGTTGGTTTGTTTTTCCTCAGCGATTACACGCAACGCCTCAACTAATGCTAAATTCTTATCTAAATTTTCACCCATAAAGCGTGGGGCGAAAGAACGGAAGTCAGGTGCTCCCTGGCGCTCCTTCGACCATTTTCCACTTAATAATCCTCGTGACAAGACACCATATGCGGAAAGACTGATCCCTAGTTCACGTAAGGTTGGTAGTATTTCTTTTTCAATACCACGGCTAAATAGGGAATATTCAATTTGGAGCCAACTAATTGGATGAACAGCATGTGCACGACGAATTGTGTCTGCATTTGCCTCTGAAAGACCAATGTTTCTCACATAGCCCGCTTTCACCATGTCAGCAATTGCACCTACAGTTTCTTCAATAGGAACATTCGGATCGACACGTGCTGGTTGATACAAGTCAATATAATCCACGCCTAAACGTTGTAACGTATAGGATAAGAAGTTCTTTACGGCCTGCGGACGGGTATCAACGCCAACCCAACCTCCATCCGGAGAACGCATGGCACCAAACTTAACCGCAATAAAGGCATTATCGCGTTTTGTTCCTTTTAGTGCTTCGTTTAAAAGTAATTCGTTGTGACCCACCCCATAGAAATCCCCAGTATCAAACAGGGTGACTCCGGCTTCAAGTGCAGCGTGAATCGTAGCGATACTTTCTTTCCGGTTAGCTTTCCCATAAAGGTCGGACATTCCCATACAGCCTAGTCCTATAGCAGAAACGGTTGGACCATTTTTTCCAAGTTGTTTATTTTGCATAAGTTACATACCTCCACTGATAAGTTGAATTTATTCTAGCAAAATCAATGACAATAATCAAATGACAAATTATGTTTTTTGTCATTTTTTTATTAGGGATTGAAACATTTATTTTTCAAAACAAGCAAATCTTATCTATTTTTCGTTCAAAGTGTAAGAAAATACAATGTATAATAAATCCCCTTTGAATGGAACAAGATAATTGATAAGTAAAGGAAATAAGCAAACATCGAAGGGGTCAACTTGAATGGTTTTATTCTTTTATATCGTCTTAAATGTGCTTGCTATATTTCTTTTTATCAAAAAAAAGAAGATGCTCCATATACTTGAAATCATCGTGTATTGGATGATCAGCACCTATCTCTATCAAAACTTCTCCGCGATATGTTTTATGAATTTTAAAACATTGATTGTCCCTGAAAAACAGAGCCTGGAGTTTTCCCATTTTATTAACCGTACAGTTCTTTTTCCTCTACTCATGGTCATCTTTCTTCACTACTTTCTTTTTTTAACAACATATTGGAAAAAGTTTCTGTTATTCGGTAGCTTCGTCTTCTTTTTAACAGGATTGGAATACTTATCAGACCTATTGGGTGTTCTGATTCATAAGAACTGGCGGGTTTGGTGGTCATTTGCTTATTGGGTGGCAACTCTATCGGTGTTACTTGTTTGTATGAAGGTCTTTCGCAGGATTCTTTATAAAGGGGGTAACCATCTATGAATTTTACCTTCGATTGGAATGATTGGTATTTCATTTTAACCACAGCTGCTATTATTGCTTTATTTTTACCTATTCGTAAATACTTTCCTACTGTTATTATCATTATTATTTGGGTATTCAATATTGGCTTTGTATCAACCATTGACTATTTCCTTTTAGCTACTCCCTTCAAACTATATATTTATGGTGATAATCCTACCTATGAGGCATCAGGTGCACTGTTTCATCTTTTTATGTATCCATGTGCCTCGTTACTCTTTTTATATGGCTATGACAAGTTTCAACTCTATGGAAAGAAGACATTTATGTATATTATAGGCTGGACTGGATTTTCACTGTTATTTGAATGGATTACTGTTAAAAATCATGCCCTAACCTATACAGGCTGGAAGCTCTATTATTCCATTCCTTTCTACCCGATAACAGCTGTTCTATTAATTCTTCTTTTTCGCTTTACAAAAAAGAAACTATTGGTGCTTCCGCTTCAAAATGATAATTAGTTGCAATCCTTTTTATTATTCTATTTAATATAGGCGTAATGAAAAATTCTACAGAATGAGGTAATACAATTGAAAGCACTTGTGTTTAATACATTTGGAGGGCCAGAAGTTCTGGAGTATGCGGAAATCCCTAATCCGGTCATCGGCCCTAATGAAATTTTGGTGAGAATGAAAGCTATTGGCTTGAACTTTGCTGATATATATAGAAGAAAAGGAAATTACCATCTTGCGGGAGAACCTCCCTATATTCTAGGGTATGAAGGAGCAGGCATCGTTGAAGAAATCGGGGCGAATGTTCAAGGAATTCAGGTTGGCGATCGGATTGCTTTTGCGGATGTGCCTTATGCGAACGGTGAGTTAGTAGCGGTACCATTTGAAAAAGCAATACCAGTACCTGAATCGATTTCATTTAATGAAGCGGCATCCGTCATGCTACAAGGCTTAACTGCCCACTATTTAACACGTGATAGCTATGTCGTGAAAAAGAATGATGTGGTTCTAGTCCATGCGGCAGCAGGTGGGGTTGGACAACTACTTATACAAATGGTCAATTTGCTCGGAGGAAAGGTCATTGGCTTAACATCTTCTGCTGAAAAAGTAGTTGTAGCAAAAGAAGCTGGAGCCTCCAAGGTTTTCTTGTACAAGGATGATTGGAAGAAGCAAATACTTGAGGCAACAAACGGTAAAGGTGTAGATGTAGTCTATGAATCAGTCGGATCGACGCTTCAAGATAGTTTTGAAGTGACACGTATTGGTGGGACGGTAGTATTTTACGGAATGGCAGGGGGAGACCCAGCTTTGGTTGACCCAAGAATGTTAATGGATACATCAAAAACCTTGACCGGTGGGGATCTATGGAATGTCCTTACTTCTCGTGAAGAGCGGGTAGCTCGTTCAAGTGAGCTGTTCAGCTGGATGCACGTTGGAAAAGTACGATTAGCAGAGCCAACAACCTTTGCACTAAGCGATGCCCAAGAAGCACACCGTTATCTAGAGAGCCGAAAAAGCACCGGCAAAATTGTATTAATTCCTTAGGGAAAGAGGAGAAGCAATGATTCAATTTAAAAATGAACACATCACTGTGTTTCAAAGTGCACTCTACCAGACGACATGTACAGTTGTAGATACGAAGGATTTTATTCTCGTGGTAGACCCAAATTGGCTGCCTCTGGAAATTGAAGAAATACAAAGACATGTTGTTAGCATTCAAGGGGAAAAAGAGCTTTACCTTTTATTTACACATGGAGATTTTGACCATGTCATTGGGTACCTCGCTTTCCAAGGGGCTAAGGTCATCGGTAGCAAAGGACTACAAGAGCATCCTGATAAAGAGAAAAAAGTAGATATGATTCGTCAGTTCTATAATGACTATTACATACACAACCCTTATCCGATTGCCTTTCCAGAGGTGGATATTGTAATTGGTGAAAATGGGCAGAAGCTTGTCATTGGAGAGTCAACGCTCACCTTTTATCTGGCGCAGGGACATACGCATGATGGGTTATTTACAGTGATCGAACCGCTTGGTCTTTGGATTGCGGGGGATTATCTTTCTGATTTTGAATTGCCGTTTATTTATGATAGTGCTAAAGCATACGAAGAAACTCTTCAAAAAGCAGAGCAAATTCTCGTAAACCATAAGATTTCTGTATTGGTTCCAGGTCATGGTAAAACGACAACAAATCACCAAGAGATTCAGCGCCGGATTCAAGTATCTCAAGATTACCTAGAGCGATTGATTACGTCTGTGACGAAAGAAGATGTAGAGGCAATGACAGCCTTAGAAGAGGAAATGGCTTTTCCATCTAACTTTACGAAGCAATGCCATAATGACAACATAGCGATTGTTCGGAAGGAATACTTGTAAGAGGGGTATCATATTTTGGTAGACGTTTTTACAGAGATAATCATCGACTGCCCCGTTGGGCAAGTTTCACAGTATGCAATGGATCCTGACAATGCCCCCGAATGGTATGTTAATATTCAGTCCTCTGAATGGAAAACGGAAAAACCCCTGGCCATGGGTTCACGAGTGGCCTTTAAGGCTCAATTTCTTGGGCGAGAGCTTGCCTATATATATGAAATTATTGAGCTTGAGCAGGAGAAAAAGCTGGTGATGAGAACCTCACAGGGTCCCTTTCCAATGGAGACGACCTATACATGGGAAACTCTAGAGGGCAATCGAACACGAATGACATTAAGGAACAAAGGAATTCCAACAGGCTTTTCCAAAATCTTTGCACCGTTTATGGCTCCTATGATGAAAAAGGCTAACGAGAAAGATTTACAAAAAATAAAAGAGATACTTGAATCGTGTAGTAAGTAATAGAATGAAAGGGGTACCCGTAAAAAGTGGGTGCCCTTTTTGTGTCCGAAAAAACTAATCAAACGTTTGATTAGTTTTCTGAATTTTTAGATCGGAACAAAGATACATTTGGCGAGTAAAATGGAGTTATTGACGAGTAAAGTATGAAGGTTGACGAGAAAAATAGAAAATAGACGAGTAAATCAAATATTTGACGAGTAAATCATCGAAAGTGACGAGTAAGAAAGGAAATCATATTAAAAAGGTAATTTTAAAAGTACTTCAAGAGGTGATCAACAAATAATTTGAAAGGAATATACTTGGGCCAGGCTAAACGCCTGGCTTTTTTAAATAAAAAGGAGAACAACGTACAATACGTAGTTCTTCCTGCTTAATTAATATTGCCTCATCATTACATTATAGCTCTTTTCTAAAAGTGCATGATAAAGCTGTTCAATATGTTCGTGATTTTTTGTTTCTATCGAAATCTCGATTTGGGCAAAACCAGGATAGATATTTTTCCCCATCCGATGGAGATTAACAGATTGAACATTGGCGTCGAGATCAGTAATCGTGCTAAGGACTCTTTGAAGCTCACCAGGTTTATCTTTTAAGGTAATGGTAAAATCAGCATACCTGCCTGCCTCGACCATACCACGTTCTATGATTCTTGAGATAAAACTCATATCCACGTTTCCGCCGCTCAAAATGGCGACCACTTTTTTCTCTTTCAGCTTTACTTTTTCGAAAAGCAGGGAGGAGAGGGAAGTAGCCCCGGAACCTTCTACCAGCAACTTGTTTCTCTCTAAAAGCATCAACATCGTTCGGGCAATTTCCATTTCATCGACACAATAAATATCGTCCACGTACTTCTGAACAATCTCAAAGGTTTTCTCACCTGGTTTTTTAACAGCAATTCCATCGGCCATCGTGGGTGACGACTGAACCATTACAGGTTTATTCGCTAATATGGACTCTTTCATGCTGGGGCAGGCAACTGTTTGAACACCATAGACAGATACATGAGGATTCTTCTCCTTCACTGCCATCGCAACCCCGGCTATTAGTCCGCCGCCGCCAATAGGACAAATAATGGCCTCAACTTCTGGTAGTTGTTCAAGGATTTCTAATCCGACTGTTCCTTGTCCGGTAATAATGGCTTCATCATCAAAAGCATGAATAAATGTGGTTTTCAGTTGGTCCTTCAGTTGTAGTGCATACGCGAGGGCATCATCAAAAACCGCACCTTCTAAAATAACCTCGGCCCCATATTGCTTAGTGGCTTCTATCTTACTAAGAGGAGCGCCTTTAGGCATGACAATTTTACAAGGAACGCCTAGCATCTGACTAGAATAGGCAACGCCCTGAGCATGGTTCCCAGCTGACGCTGCGACGACCCCATTTTTTAATTCATCTTTTGAAAGGGAGGTCAGCTTATTGTAAGAGCCTCTCACTTTAAAGGATCCTGTTTTTTGAAGATTCTCTAGCTTTAAATAGACTTCATTATGCGAGAGCCGGCTAAATGTCTTGGAATAGTCAAGGGGAGTGGTGTGGACAATTCCCTTCATCTTCTCCCGAGCAATGATAATATCATCTAGATTCACAAGTACAACCTCCTGTTTACTCTACTGATGAAAGAGATCTTTCATGGATTGATTTTATTAAGTGGAAAAATAGTATCGTGCATGGCTGGACTATTAAATAAATAGGTAGGGAATAAATGGGTTTCCAGCTGCTATATTTTAAATATCCAATGTAGCTTGAACCTGTGAGCCATTCGAATCCAATACTTCCAATCGATAGTATGACTATAAATAAAAGAAGGATAACCCCGTTCAATTGGAATTTGTCATAGAGATAGATAAAGACATATCCAAACGGGGCATAAGGCACATAGCACAACAAATCAAAAAGCTCAAAGTCCCCCGAGTCCATGATATCGTAAAGATCAACATGTGGACCTGCGATCACATGGTCAACAACCCTTGCTACTGTTACCGTAAACATTAGTAATAAGATAGTGATAGAGGTTGGAAATCTCTTTGGCAGTTTATATAATAAGATCACTAAAGCCAGGATATGAAAGAGAATAAACCATTCATTTGCATCGAATTTTTCCGGTAATGGTAAAATTGTCATTTACTAATCCCCTCTTTAAAAAGGATCCGGCAAAAAAGACCTTGCAGGATTTGGAGGAAAGATAGAAAGGTGAACCATACGATAATGGAACCCCAAACCTTCCACTTTTCATAGGTGAAAATATGAACATGGCTTAAAATCGCCTCTACTCCAACTAAAACACCTACCCAAAAAACACTTATCATCAGTTTTTTTGAGATGGAAGACCCTCTTTTAACCAATTCTATGTACCAAAGTAGCAATAAGGGAAAAACCACAACCTCTGTTACACGAAACATAATAAGGTATCTAGTACTCTGTGTGACAGTCCATAGCTTGGCATTGTCTACAATAACAGAGATAAAACTGGTGAAGAAGAACTCTATTACCATCAATAGAAAAATAAGCGTTAAGGTATGAGTAGCTTTTTTTATCGTAAAAAATGAAATAATACCGATTAAGGTGAAAGAAAAGAAGAGTGAAACGGCTATCATATTGACCTCATTTTAACCGACATATATTCTTTTTAGCTTTATCTTTAACATGGAGTCCTATTCAAATGAATACTACGAAAAGCCCCAACCAGCAAAAGGTTAGGGCTAAATCTTTTATAGGATTAAAGCTTACGTTCCCAGAAACGAGCCTGGGCAATGCCTTCGATAAATGGTTGGATATCTGTTTTTGTTAAATCAAAGACACCAGCTTCATCTAATTGAATGCGGCTGTACTCAAATCCAATAGGTTCACTGACAGAAATCGCCAATGGTTTAAAGTGTTTGTAGGTTGTTTCAATGAACTCCAAAGCAGGTGTAGGAAGGTTGGATTCACTGCTAACTAATAATGCGGCATCAAAAAGGCTTGAGTCGACTGTATCAAAGGTGTCCGTTATTTTAAGAACAGCATTTAATGGTTGGACCTTATTAGCAACGATACTATAATTCAGGTTATGCTGTGCTAATACTTTAATCCATTCAGTTAATTGGTCTGTGTTAGGTGCGCCAGTTACTAGAATAGCTACACTTTTGGTATCTGTTTTCTTGATTGTGTTAGCCATGCTTAGTGCCGCTGATTTCTTATCAGATTTGACTTCGAGATTCTCTTCTGGCAATACCGCCCCTATATTTTCAGCCACTTCTTGGGCCATGTTTCGATCAATACGGTTAAGAAGGGCAACCGCATTATTTTTTACCAAATCGGAATGACACTTGCCAAGTTCAAAGCTAAGAGCGTCTTTTATATGCTGCTGTTCATAGGGAGCCTGACTGTTATAAAATAATTTCGCTTGCGAGTAAAAGTCTAAGAAGCTTTCACTCCGACCTCTGATTTTACGTCCATCCACTTTTTCTTGATAATGCTCAAATCCTCCTTGCTCGACAGGCACTGGCTCCGGTTGATTGGCATTTAAACCGTTTCGATGATAGCTTGTTTGACCACGGTGAATGGCCATTTGGTGCATACCATCACGCTGGTTGTTATGGAAAGGACACACCGGTTTGTTGATCGGAATCTGATGGAAGTTAGGACCGCCTAATCGAGAAAGCTGGGTATCTGTATAGGAAAATAATCGACCTTGTAAAAGTGGGTCATTTGAAAAATCAATCCCAGGTACCAAATGGCCAGGGTGAAAAGCCACTTGTTCGGTTTCGGCAAAGAAGTTGTCGACATTGCGGTTTAATGTCATTTTACCGACGATTTTTACAGGGACCACTTCTTCAGGCCATAATTTAGTGGGGTCTAAGACGTCAAAATCAAATTTAAATTCATCCTCTTCGGAAATTAACTGGACACCAAGTTCCCATTCCGGATAATCGCCTTTTTCAATGGCTTCATATAGGTCTTGACGATGGAAGTCAGGGTTTTTACCGGCAATTCTCTGTGCTTCATCCCAGACAAGAGAATGCATACCAAGGACAGGCTTCCAGTGGAATTTGACAAAATGTGCTTTCCCCTGTGCGTTGACAAGACGGAAGGTATGGACACCGAATCCCTCCATCATACGTAGGCTACGTGGAATCGCTCGGTCACTCATTGCCCACATGACCATATGGGCAGATTCAGGATTTTGCCCGATAAAATCCCAAAAGGTATCGTGTGCACTGGCTCCTTGCGGGATTTCAGTATGTGGTTCAGGTTTAAGTGCATGGACAAAGTCAGGGAATTTAATCGCATCCTGGATAAAGAAAACAGGCATGTTGTTTCCAACTAAATCAAAGTTTCCTTCATCTGTATAAAATTTGGTCGCAAATCCACGAACATCGCGAACGGTATCACTTGATCCTCTCGAACCCTGTACGGTCGAGATTCGTACAAATACCGGTGTTGTTTTCGAGGTGTCAGTAAGAAAATCCGCTTTTGTGTACTCTTGTAAGGATTCATAGAGCTGAAAGACACCGTGAGCTCCTGTGCCGCGTGCATGAACAATACGTTCAGGAATCCGTTCGTGGTCAAAATGGGTCATTTTTTCGCGAAAGTGAAAATCCTCCATAAGAGTAGGACCGCGTAGTCCTGCTTTTAAAGAAATCTCATCTTCCGCCATTTTCAATCCTTGGTTAGTAGTCAAACCAGCCTTTTGCTCGTTGTCGATTTTTGATTGCTGTAATTGCGCCATCTTCTTATTTTCCATACGTTTCCCTCCTATGTAAATGTTATCTACCTACTGCTCTCGATACCCCATTTATTAGATGGCGAAACGAATTTTGAGATACAAATCTTTTATCGTATGAAATTCGTTGTTTGTTATTCAAACTGTTGTACAATAGGTAGTATCATGACATCTAGGAGAAATCGAAATGGATATAAAAGAGCAATCATTACTGAATTACTACTATAGAAAATTGACAGAAGGTACCTTTGATGAGAAGGATATCTATGGATTTTTACTTTTAATCAAAAATCAAGGTAAGGAAATACGCTGGATTAATGAGGTCACTGAATTTGTCTTAAACCGTGGCAAGTATAATGGGGTTATGAAGGAGTACCTTTATGAGACAAGGAAAAAGTTTGAAAGTCTTGGTCGGACGAAAGCTGCGCTTAGAATCGAAGATGTGTTTTCCTTCAAGGAAATTAGAGCGGGGTTGAATAAAGTTCTGGCAGATTGTCATCTGGAGGGGGTAGCTAATGAGAAAATCAATCATTTTGTTACCTGCCTAATTTCAATTTTACAGCAGATTTCCATTACGGATGAAAATGATAGTGAGATAGGAAAGCTTTTCTTTGCAATCTCCAATAAAGAAATTATTTTGATGGCCGAGATCGAGGTTGCTCAAAATCTATTCAAAAAGACCAATGCAGTTTTCCCAGTGCTAACTGCTAATAATAGTTATGCGGATATCAAAAAGCAAGATAGGTTCGATACGCCATATTTGTTTGTGGACAAGGTGGTCGAAGTGACCAGTAAAGAAGGAAAGCTGGAGATTATCATTCCTTAATCATTGGGGACAGTCCCTCACTGCTTTAACGCAGCGGGGGGCTGTCCCCTTGATTTTGCGGAATCATCGACCCAATGACACTCTTAAACGTTTTTTGGGTGGCAAAAAACAGGGAGAATCCCATTAAGGCCAATACAGGAATTAATAGGGAACCGTAAGCATTGTTAACCCCATGATGTTCAGCAATCCATCCTAGAAGCGGAGCCCCGATGGTTACGGCCCCTTGATTAATGGTTTGTCTCATGGCTGCCATCCGCCCGTAATAGCCGGGTTCTGTATACACCTGTTGAACGGATTGCATCAATACTCGGACCCAAGTGGTACCCAATCCAATCAAGAGGATTGCGATAAAAGCAGCGATATTATTTCGAGTAAACATCATCAATAACAAACCAACGGAAGTGATCCCGAAAGACAGACCAGTAACATAGTTTTTGCTTTTATATAATATGGAGGTTGCTGTTACACCGGCAATAATGGCTCCAATGGAAGTTGCACATTCTAAAATTCCATAAAGAGTACTTGTGCCATGTAAGTGAGAGCTTGTGTACACGGATAACATACCTGCACAAGTATGAACAACAAGCTGACCAACAAACATAATTAATAATAAGGAATACATTAGGCGATTTTTATGAACATAGACAAAACTGTCCTTTAGGTCGGTCCAACCTGACTTTAAACTATTGTTTGAATGATTTTCTCTAGGAACATATTTAATTAGCATCATACACACGGTGCCAACAGCAAAGGTAAGGCAAACAAATAACATCACAATACTGGCTGGAAAAATAGTTAACATAGCGCCGCATAATGAGGTACCAATTAAACCACCGACAGAAACAGCCGAACCCGTTTCACTGAAGATACGAGGAATGTCTTCTTTCTTATAAAGTTCTGTGATGAAGGCTTGTTGAGCTGTTCTAAACAGTGATGAAAAGGTCTGAACAATCATGTGTACAAGGATAATCATCCATGGTCTGAGGATATTTCCAGTCATGGCTAATAGAAGCATGATCATGGCAATGGTGACAATACCAAGTGATATGACCGTCAGTTTCTTACGATTTTGTTTGTCTACTATTACTCCGAAGACTAAATTGAGCACTACTCCAGGCAGGAACCCCATGCCGACCATCAACCCTGTATAGGTTGCATTGGAGGTCATCTTATATAAAATCCAGGCAACGGCGATAAAATACATAGAGCTGCCAAGTGAAGATAAAGTGGAAGAAATCATTATATTCCAGTACTTACTGTCTCTCATGTGATAACCTTCTTTTTTTTAATTCCTATTTCGTCTTAATCATAACCTGAAGGGTCGTTTAATAAAATTTACATTTTTTTATGTTTTGGTATAAGATTTTCTTATGTGTGAATTTTAATAGGCATGGTTACCTGTCCACTTTTGTCGGTTTAGGTAGAATTATTTTTTCTTGAATTTAACAAAATGTGTAACAAATTTCCTGTTTTATAGTAAAATTAGCATATGAAAAAGGGGGTGCTAGATGAGATATTCGGGGAGAATTAGTATTGTTATCATTTATATCACTCTAGTTTTAGGCTGGCATTCTTTTTATTTTTTAATAGACTATGAAGGTTCCTATGTGTTTATGATAGAGAATGGTCAATATAAATGGGACTTAGTCTTTATTCCCTTGCTTTCTCCGTTTTTTTGGTGGTTAGGATTTCAATATGATAAAGCGAAATTTCTTTCGCAAAAAGATGCTTTGACAGGTCTATATAACCGGCGTTTTATCTCACAAAGTGCCCCAAAGCTTTTAGCAAAAATGGATAAAAAAATAGGTAACTTAACGATTTCAGTAATTGACTGCAATAACTTTAAACAAATAAACGATCAGCATGGGCATAAAATCGGGGATTTGATTCTCACGAGGATTACCAAAGTTCTTTTAAACAGCACCACTGAGCAAGATATTGTCGCTAGATGGGGCGGAGATGAGTTCCTTATTGTATCGCCGTATTCAGACTCGAAAAGAACGAGAGGCATTTCGAAAAAGATTGAAGCGGGTTTGTTTCAATTATCTAAAGAAATGGGAATGGATATTTCTGTTTCCATCGGAACAGCCGTTTATCCAAGTGATGCTTGTGAAATGAAGGAACTATTGATTATTGCGGATCGAAATATGTATAAACGCAAAAGCGGAGTAAAGACACAAGTACAAGGCTAAAGTAGCGTGATAGACCTTCAATAACTGAAGGTCTATTTTATTTTATTATCTGGGACAAAGTGGTTACGAGAAAGAGGGGGATGGTCGCATAGGAAACAAGTCCGAAAAAAATAGCGAACAGTACGGCACTGTTCGCTAAAGGTCTTATATACCAATCGTATCCAAGGATAGGCGTAGTCCTTCCATCGCAAAGCCCCCAATATAGCGATAAACAAATAAGGCAATGATCGGTGAAAAGTCAATCGGTCCTAGAGGCGGGATAAACCGTCTGAAGAGACCTAAATATGGTTCAACTAGCTTGTAAACCCACCCACCAATTTTTGAAGTTTGAAATTGAGGAAACCAGGAACCAAAGATTGATATGAGAATAAGCCAATAATATGCTTCAAAAGCATAACTTCCTATAAGTAAAATCGTAGAACCCACTATAAATCACCCATCTATTATTATTTTTATTATCAGATAAACATTAGTGCCTATATGAACATACGTATGAAGCCACTTTAAGGTTTCAAGATAATCAAAGTTTTTATGTGAAATACCCTAAATAAAATATCTATTTTTCTTGTAGCTCATTTACAGTTACAAAGGTATACCCTTGATCTGTAAGTGCTTTTAATATTCCCTCAATTGCTATGAGTTCTTCACCAGTTTGATCATACATCGGATGCATCAGAATAATCGAGCCCGGGGTTATATTTTTTTTTACATAATTTATTTTATCAGTTGCTGAGGAGAAATAGCTATCTGGTTCAAGATTCCACATGATGGTGTCTCTATGATGCTTGCTAAGGTAATAAGGGAATCCAATCAGCTTTTTACCATTCGGCGGGCGAACATCAATTTCATCCTTATATCCTGCTTCACGGATTAGTGAATCTGTTGTTTCTATCTCTTTCTTAATATAGGACGGTGTTTTGAACACCATTCGATTATGCGAAAATGTGTGATTTCCTAGCTGGTGCCCCGCTGCAGCTATTTTCGCCGCTTCCTCTGGATACTGTTCCATATCTTGACCAATGAGGAAAAAAGTAGCCTTTGCCTTGTATTGTTCCAATAATGGAAGAATCGAATTCGCATTTTTCGATGGTCCGTCGTCAAAGGTTAAAGCAACTACCTTCTGATTGGTCTCCACTTTATCCGTAAGTCCGCCAAACACCTGGAAACTTCTCGAATTCATTAACTTATATGTACCAAATAATACAAGGAAAATAATCAAAATTCCAGTCGCTACAAATAGTAATCTTTTTTTCATAATAAAATGCCTTTCAATTCATAATATAAGCCCTCTGTCATTCTAATTATAGCAAATAGAATGCTGTTTAATTCCATCTAAACAGTTCTACAATGAACTTTTGTTATCGGTATATTTATATGGATTTATTAATAAGAATAGGACGAATGCAGTTTTTTCTGGGGGGATACGTATTGATTGGGGATGAGAACGTATTACATGCTGACACGGGTGTAACATCTGTATTGTTTGTTGAGCGATCGTTAAATGAAATACGATTTTGGTCTAGAATTATGAAAGAGCATTCTTTATTTCTTCGTTTAGGTTTTAGAGCAGAGGATACTCAATTAATTCAAGAGGCTAATCAATTTTACCGGTTGTTTGAACACATTGAACAAACTGCACATGCCTTTACTAATCAAACTGATCCAGAACAAATAAGAAGATTTAATTCAGAAGTACAACAAGCTGCAACCAATATTTTTGTTTTTAAACGAAAAGTACTAGAACTGATTCTCACATGTAAATTGCCAGGGGCAAATAATTTTCCACTGCTAGTTGACCATACAAGTAGGGAGGCTAACTATTTTAGAAAACGATTATTTGAATTAAATGAAGGTAAATTAAACGCTCTTCCGGATGCTATTATTAAAGAAAATGTTTTCTTCTTAAGGATTATGGCAGACCACGCTAAATTTATTGGTCATCTGTTGGATCCATCAGAACGGAAACTAATTGATGTAGCCAGAAATTTCAGCAATGACTTTGATCAATTGTTGTATCAAGCAAGGGACTTGGAATCTATGAAGCCACAATCTCAAACCGTACCTCTTTTAGATCAATTCCTGGATCAAAATCGTGTGTCAGTCTCTTCTCTTCGTGATTTCAAGAAAACGGCTCGTGATCTAATTGAGCAATGTAAAATTAAGAGTATCATTCATCCGCTTTTAGCTGATCATGTCTTCCGTGAAGCTGATAGATTCCTTGAAATTATTGATATGTTTGATGCGCATCTTACGAGTGGTAATCCACAACCTAGATAGTAGACAATTTTAGAATATAGAGTAAATGGACCATTACACAATGTGGTCTTTTTTTTATGAATCTCTCTAAAAATATTTTTCCCTCGTGAAACATTCTTATCTAAAGCCTACTTATATAAGTCCGCGCAAAAAGGTTGCTCTAGACCCACCCATAACATGGTTGATATGATATGGAAGGAATTTGTGGGGAGGTCAGGAAAATGGATGACCAGAAATATAAAGACCTTAAATTAGGGGAACGAGGCGCAATGGTTAGTATTGTTGCCTATCTTATTTTATCAGCCGTAAAACTAGTTATCGGATATATGAGTGATTCAGCTGCCTTAAGAGCTGATGGACTTAACAATACAACAGACATTATTGCATCGATTGCTGTCCTTATCGGGTTAAAAATATCGCAACGACCGCCTGATAACGATCATGGATATGGCCACTGGAAGAGTGAAACCATTGCCTCCATGGTGGCTTCATTTATTATGATTGCGGTTGGTATCCAGGTGCTGACGGATGCCATTCCCTCAATGTTCCTGGGGAGGAATGAGTCTCCTGATATGATTGCTGCTTATGTAGGGGTAGCTTCCGCGATCGTCATGGCTGGTGTTTATTTTTATAATAAAAAATTAGCAATAAGAATTAATAGCAAAGCCGTGATGGCCGCTGCCAAAGATAATCTTTCCGATGCATGGGTAAGTATAGGAACGGCTGTGGGGATCATAGGGTCACAATTACATATGCCTTGGCTTGATACATTAACGGCAATTATTGTCGGCGTTTTGATTTGTAAAACAGCTTGGGGCATTTTTTTGCAAGCTTCTCATGAACTTTCAGATGGATTCGATGAACAGAAGATTCAACTCTACCAGGAGGTCATTACAAAACTAGACGGCGTGAAAGGCATTAAAGAATTGAAAGGGAGAAACTACGGCAATAATGAAGTCATAGATGTGGTCATCCTCGTTCAGTCAACATTAGATATTCGAGCCGCACATGACATTGCCACCCGTGTAGAAAAAGTTTTGATGAGAGACCATGGTGTCTATGATGTTCATGTCCATGTAGAGCCAGATTATGAAAAGGTTCGGGGATAAAGGGCGAGCAGTGAAAGATACTGTTCGCCCAATTCTATTTTACTTACAATAGCGCGCAGCTTTCTTGAATATGCATAACCCAAAGAGAAGAAAAGCAAGGAAGCCGATTAACGCAATAAGGATATTTAAAATATGACCAAAATATCCTAGTTTAAGTAATTCGAAGAAATCAGAAATGACCCCTAAAACTGCAAGTAGCAACCATATCGCACCAGTTAAAAATCCAAGAAAAACACCAAAAATACTACAGTGAGAATGACATTTACCATGATCCTGTCCCATAGTGACTCACCTCCTGTCAATGGTTGTTCAACATTATCGTATGCGTGACATTAAGTGCTTGTTTATAAGAACAATAAAATGAGGCTTGTATACTTTTAGGGATTCTTTATTATCATCTCAGGAATATCTAAAGTTGCCTTAAGATTGTTATAAGTATAATAATTACAACATTAATGAAACCTATTGAAGCAAAACACAACCTGAATTAGAATGATATCTATTCCTTAAATATTTATAACATTGTTATCCTTGTATAATATCAGTGTCGTTGGTCTGATAGTTTCTACCTGGCAGCCGCAAAATGCCGGACTACAAGGAAGTATGAAGAAACGTAGTCTTATGTCAGGTTGGCTTAGATGAATGGGTTCTGTAAAAAAAACAGTCCTTACTTTTTCATGCTTTCTGTCTGGTGGCGGAAGGTATGAAAAGGGAAGGACTTTTTCTATTGGAAATAAACGTTTTGGGAAATGATAAACAAAAGGAGTGAGTAGCGTGTATTTTTTGTTGAATGTAGTTGGAGTACTAGTTGTTATGGGCCTCGTTTATTTATGCTCACCTAATAAAAGAAACGTAAAATGGAAGTCCATTTTGACCTTGTTGGTTGCTGAATTGGCGATTACGTGGTTTATGTTATCTACGAAAATTGGGTCATGGATTATTAATAAAATAGCTTCTTTCTTTACCTGGTTAATTTCTTGTGCAAACGAAGGGATTTCTTTTGTTTTCCCATCTGTCATGGCGAATGAACATGTAGATTTCTTTTTTAGTGCGCTAATGCCGATTATTTTCATTATTACGTTCTTTGATATTTTAACTTATTTCGGAATCTTAACCTGGATTATTGATAAGGTGGGCTGGGTCATATCAAAAATATCCGGCTTGCCAAAGCTTGAGAGTTTCTTCTCCATCCAAATGATGTTTCTTGGAAATACGGAGGCACTGGCTGTCATCCGTCAACAAATGACTGTTTTAAAAGAACATCGCCTATTAACATTTGGAATCATGAGTATGAGCAGCATCAGCGGATCGATTATCGGGGCGTACTTAACGATGGTTCCAGCCACCTATGTATTCGTGGCCATTCCGTTGAATTGCTTCAATGCGCTTTTGATAGCAAACATGCTGAATCCTGTTGAAGTGAGTAAAGAGGAAGACATCGTGTATGTTCCTTCTAAGGAAGAGCGGAAAGATTTCTTTTCAACCATCTCTAACAGTATGCTTGTCGGAATCAAAATGGTTATTGTTATTATGGCGATGGTCATTGGTTACGTGGCCTTAACCGCTGGTGTAAATGGAATATTAGGATTTATTGTGAAGGGCTTAACCATTCAAAAAATATTCTCGGTTATCTTTAGTCCATTTGCCTTCTTGCTTGGTTTAGGGGGAGATGATGCGATGTATGTGGCACAGTTAATGGGAATCAAGCTTGCTACTAATGAGTTTGTTGCAATGATGGACTTAAAGGGTAAGCTAAGTGGATTGGCTCCGCATACGGTGGCGGTGGCGGTCACGTTCCTAACATCATTTGCAAACTTTAGCACAGTCGGTATGATCTATGGTACGTTTAACTCCATTCTGGGTGAAGATAAATCAAATATCATTGGGAAGAATGTGTGGAAGCTACTAGTAAGCGGTGTAGGCGTATCCTTACTAAGTGCAATGATTGTTGGATTATTCGTTTGGTAATAAGGATTTTGGGGACAGTCCCCTACTGCGTTAACGCAGTGGGGGACTGTCCCCTTTTTTTATGTTATGATTCAAGGATAGACGCTATAATGATGCAAGTTTGTTTGTGTCTAAGGCAAGGATAAATATGATTACACCTTATTTTTATGTGGAGGATTTTTCTTGATTACTCTCATCAAACCACTGATTGTTAACATTACGATATTATTATCTTTTACTTTTAATATGAATTTGTTTTTTCCGTTTCAATCGAAAGCTCCTCTATCACTAAAACAAAAAGTCATTTATGGGTTGGTGGGTGCCTTAGGAGCACTTTTCTGTATGTTTTATCCCATTCGTACCTTAGGTGAGACGCATTTTGATCTCAGGATGGTTGCCATCATCATCCTTACTTTATATGCTGGCTGGCTACCTGGTAGCCTTATTTTAGTTAGCACCTGTTTGATCCGTTATTTCATTGGTGGAAAGTTTTTTTTCACGGGTATCCTAGTATGTGTTGTCGCTTTTTTCTGTGCGTTAGTATTTAGGTGGATGTTTTTAAAAGCAAAGGCTAGACTTGCGGCGGGATCAATTGTCATTGTTTGCTATCTTGTTGTTTATATTACCATTCTGTATTTTAGTGTTCATTTTTTAGAATTACACTTTTATTTAACTTACTTTACTGCCTTTTATTTAACCACCATAGCCCTAATCTTTGTGATTGAAAGTCTGATAAAAATTAATAAGCAGTTTGAAGAAATGGTGTATATGGATAAGCTGACTATGGTTGGCCAGCTTACGGCTTCGATTGCACACGAAATTCGAAATCCACTGACAACCGTTCGAGGTTTTATACAATTTTTAAGTACAGATACAAAGGATGAGCAATTGAAGAAATACTCCCCCTTAATTCTTGAAGAACTTGACCGGACGAACAGTATAATTACTAACTATTTGAAAGTGGCGAAGCCTGAACCCTTTCAATTAACTGTTGTCTCCTTACAAGATGTCTTAAGTGATTGTGTCCAACTATTGAGACCCCTTGCTTCGTATTCAAATGTCATCATCGACTATGAAAATACACAGCGATTCTATATCAATGGAGATGAACCGCATTTAAAGCAAGCGCTTATGAATGTCATCAAAAATGCAATTGAGTCCATCGTTAACCAAGGAAAGATTAAGATTGTGCTTCAAGCAGATTACATGAAGAATCAAGTGGAAGTTAGAATTGAAGACAACGGAAGAGGGATGACACCAGAGCAGTTAAAACAAATCGGGCTACCTTTTTATACAACCAAAACAAAAGGAACAGGCCTTGGCAGTATGGTAACCAACAAACTCATTCGCGAAATGAACGGCTCCATCGAGTATAAAAGTGAACTCAACAAAGGAACTACCGTTACAATCGTCTTTCCATTACATAAATAAAAAAAAGGTGCCTGTCCCCCATCGCTTTAAAGCGTTGGGGGACAGGCACGTTTTTATAATATTGGCGACAGTTTGTGGAGGATGTCTTTCACCATGCAGTGTATTTCTTTGTGATTTATGTTTATTAATAATTCGGGTCGTAGCACTTGGAAGCATTTCGCCAAGAAGTAATCATATAGAGCACGTTCTAAGGTCAGTTCCTCATCCATTAAAAACGAGGTATTGATTAGCTTATTTAAGACGGTTTCGTCTTGCATCATAAGAAGGGTAGGATTTAATTCATTAAAGAATCCTGCCTCCATTCCATTTTGATAAAACGTATGAATGGTGGCCATTTGTTCTTTTCGCGCCTGCTTCTTTTTTTCATAAAGTGACATGCAACTAATCTGAAGGTCTTTCAAAAAAATCTCAGATGAAAAGGCAGCTGACAAAACGGCATGTTCGAAGACCTTTTGAAGACGTTGGGAATAGGAAAGCTCTGTATTTGAAATCATTTGACCTGCTTCATAAATATAGGAAATGCAAAAATCATTTAACTCCATAAGGATGTCTTCTTTTGAAGAGAAATAGTTATACAGAGAGGCTCGACTCATGTTCATCAACTGAGCAATTTCTTGGATAGATAAAGATAAAAATCCCTGAGTACGAATCACTTTTAGTATCTTCTTAATATGGGATTGTCTCATTAGTAATCGATCTTCAGTTGATATTTTTCTCATAGTCCACACTCTCTTTCCATCAAGAATTATAACATAAACCAATTGGGAAATTCTTTACATCGAAGCCGAGTTTTTTTAGTTTACAAAAATGAAAAAGAGGAGTAAAGTATTCCATTGTTAACACTTTAGACGTTAAGTGATTATTTTGTCTAAAATAAAATCAGTAAAATACTTTAAACCCATGGAAGTTAGAGAGCTTGGGCAAGATAAGAATAGATTATATTACATTCACATGAACAGAAGAGGAGAATACACCTATGACTACAGCTACAGCATCAAGACAACTCATAAATGACTTTAACCAAATTCTTAAAGGTCGCCGGTCTATTAAAAATTATGATAAATCAGTAAAAATTAGCCATGAGGAAATGACTGAAATCATAACGTTAGCTACACTGGCTCCATCTTCTGTAAATATGCAGCCATGGCGCTTCCTTGTAATTGAAAGTCCTGAGGCAAAAGCTACACTGGCACCACTTGCTAAATTCAATCAAACACAGGTTGAGAGTTCATCAGCTATCATTGCTGTATTTGGTGATTTGAACAATTTTGAAAAGGCGGAAGCTATCTACGGAGCAGCGGTAGAAAAGGGATTCATGCCACAAGATGTAAAAGAGCAAATCCTAACATCTTTCGCCGGGTATTATGAAAACATTTCACGTGAAGATATGAAGGACGTCGTGTTAGTTGATGGTGGCCTTGTCTCCATGCAGTTAATGCTAGCAGCTCGTGCGTTTGGATATGATACAAACCCTATTGGCGGTTATGAAAAAGACCAAATTGCAGAAGCATTCGGTTTAGATAAAGATCGTTATGTTCCAGTTATGCTTATTTCCATCGGAAAAGCAGCAGATACTGGGTATCCATCCGTACGTCTCCCAGTCGATCAAGTCGCACAATGGAAGTAAGGAAAGAGACTAGACCATTAATAAATGAGAGGATGACCTAACGATGATTATTATTCATGCTACATTTCATATTAATCCGTCTATGCAGGATCAATTTTTAGAAGAAATTCAACTGTTAATTGCTGCATCAAGAGCAGAAGCGGGAAACATCTCCTACCGTCTTCAAAAGGATGTAGAAAGTGAAAACATCTTTACCATGGTGGAAGTGTGGCAGGATAAAGAGGCCGTAGCAAGTCATAACGCAAGTGAGCCGTTCACCACATTTGTGGCAACGGTAAAAAAATACCTCACTGCACCACTAGATGTAAAAGCATTCGAAGGGCAACCACTAAAATAAAAAAAGGTGCCTGACCCCCGCCGCGTTAACGCATTACCACGCTGGGGGTCAGGCACCTTTTGTCATATCTAATCATCTTCTGTATAGGCTTCAGTAGTCGTGTCCATGCATTCCCAACATTCACATCTGTTCCTCTCAAATTTAGACAATTCCTTTCCACATGAAATACAAACATCCATATCCATCGGCATATCTCCTTTCTAGTGTTTTCTATCTCTATATACCCATTTATATTCATTTGAAAGCTTGTTAGAGAACTTGTTTACGCAATAGCTGTTAATTAATTTATAAAGCTGTCTGAAATAAGCACAGCTTTAAGTATAAATATCTATAGATACCGTTCAGTTGAAATTAACCAGTCATAGTAACTTTTGAAAGGGATACGCTATAGAAAAGAACTTTAACTGTTAGGGGCAAATAAAATGAAGGTTCTATCGATGATCCAACCATGGGCAAGTCTTTTTGTACTTAGAGAGAACCAATACGAAACCAGGTCATGGAAGACAAATTATCGTGGCCCAATGGCCATTCACACTAGTTTAAAAATAGATAAGGCTGTGTGCAAACATATTGCCATTCAGAAGTTGCTTGGTAAACATGGATACACAACTGAAAATCTTCCAACCGGAAAAATTATTGCTATATGTGAACTCGTCAATTGCATAAAAGTAACGGAGAATAACCAAACATGGGCCGTCCTGGAGGATGGACGAATCGTAGAAGGAAATGACTTTTTTCTCGGGGACTTTCGAGTAGGTGGATATGCCTGGGAAGTGAAAGAGATGAAACTACTAGAAGAGTGGATCCCAGCAAAGGGAAAACTAGGATTATGGGAGCATCCAATTTAGGCTGCCTGTCCCCCGCCGCTTTAACACATTAATAGGCCGGGGGACAGGCACCTTTTTTGGGCCAAGTTGGAACTTATTTTGTTTTCATTCGTATAAATAGTACAAAGATTAAAGGGAGTTGTGGAATTTTGTTCTTAGCAGAACTGAAGCCTGAGGAGAAAGAGGCGTTTCTTGAACTTGCTACGCTGATATCAACCATTGATGGCAAATTATCTATATATGAACATACAGTTCTAAAAAAGTTTAAGAAGGAAGTTGGGCTTGAGGATTATAAAATAAAAGGTCAGGAAATTGAGGACGTTTTAGCGATATTTCAATCCGAACGATCTAAAAACATCGTCTTAACAGAACTCTTGAAATTGATTTATTCAGATGGAGTATTTCATGAACATGAAAGTGAATCTGTCCGCATCATTAAGGAGTACTTCGGCTTCGATCCACATGAATTTGGAAGCTTTAAGGATTGGATTGGTAAAATTAATGAGCTATCTGGTAAAGATCCTCATTCAGTGTAATTAACACTCTAGCTTATATCCATATAAATGAAACGCTCAGAGCAAAATTTCTCTCTGAGCGTTTTATTCTATTTTTCCTGAATTGAAGCTTATACGAAACCTATACGCTGCCCTTTCGTTAGGGATGCAGTGTATTAGGGTGAATCATGGTTTGCCCTGATTTGTATCTACGGTCATGGATGAGTCAGCAGGTCTCTCCCCATTCTGTAAGTCGGCAACTGTCAAACCGAAATCCATCTGTAAATGAGGATAATCTTTAAATTGAGCCCAATCACCGCCCCAATCAAACCCTAAAGCTTTTGCCATTACTACAACCTCAGTCCAATCGGCTTTCCCATTCTTATTTCCATCATAGTTCATATCCCAAATGACATTCCCTGAAGGATCCTTTAGCGCAAAATCAATGGCAAGACCAAAATTGTGATAAGACTCTCCTCCTTTTGCATACGTTACAATAGTTCCTTCGGTCGATCGGCCTTGCTCATATAGCCGATCCTGATCTTCCGCACTTCGAAAACCATCCGTAATCACGACCCTAATTCTTTTACGTGCCGATTTTTGAATTAATTGATCGCTGCGTTCCTTTACAATTGGATGGAGTTCAGTTGGAAAAGAAACAGACTGGTTTGTATTCAAATCGGATATAGGATTCTCTTCCATAAAGAGAAGGATGATAATAAGAGCAAAAGAAATGATAAACAATAAACTTCCTATTCGTTTTAATTTCAAAACTGTATTCCTCTCGTATATAAAATGTCTTCATATCTAAGACGTAAAGCACAGCACCATTGTTTCATGTTTTTATTTACCAACTTTTGGGATCGGTCCCCCGATGCATTAAAGCGTTGGTGGGGAACTGTATTTTTACTTAGTGATAGATGATTTAGTATACTAATTCTCAACGATTAACAGAGGGGAATGATGTCCATTTCCTGAATGAATGTAGAGATTACTTATAAAGGAGAAATATATGGAGGTTGATGATGGGCTATATTGAGGAGTTACGAGAAATAATTGGAACCCGGCCGCTCATTTTAGTTGGCGCTGTTGTGGGTGTAGTTGATGAGGATGGAAAAATTCTTTTGCAAAAAAGACCTGAAGGCGTCTGGGGTCTTCCAGGTGGTTTGTTAGAATTAGGGGAGTCTGTTGAGGATGCTGGACGAAGGGAAGTTTTTGAAGAAACAGGCGTTGAAATTGGGCAACTTAAGTTAGTGGAAGTTTTTTCGGGTGAGCAGTATTTCCGAAGGCTTGCTAATGGCGATGAATTCTACCCAGTGACGATTGCTTATATATCAAAAGATATTAAAAGTAGTACTATTAAAATTGATGGGGAAGAGTCGATTGATGCTGGATTTTTCCCTTTACACCAATTACCGGACAGTACAACTCCTTTAGTTAGGATGATGATTGAAAATTTTCTACGATCCTCTAATGGACCTTTCGAATAGGAAGGTCTTTTTTCATGGCTGAAAAACCTAATCAAACGTTTGATTAAATCGCTGGAGGCCATGGTACGCAAGGGCTGAGAAAACTAATCAAACGTTTGATTAAATCGTCGGAGTCCATGGTACGTCGTTTGATTAAATTGCAGGAAGTTATGGTGCGTATGGGCTGAAAAAACTAATCAAACGTTTAATTAAATGAATGGAGACCTTGAGGCTGGTAGGACTTATCAATTACAAACAATCCTTCTCGAATAAATAGACTTTTCTTAGCAACAGCTCAACAAAATATCGGATATTCGCTAAACAAAAAAGGTTTTTGCCCGATTTTCTTATCTAACTATTTTCATGTAATTTCATATGAAAAAGTCTAATTTAATAAAATATGAGTATTATTTTAAAAAGAAGAGGAGGGGATTTAGTGAAATCAATTGGAATCTTGGGCGTAGGCCAAGCAGGCGGGAATATAGCTGAAATAGCATCAAGTATGGGCTTTGAAACAGCGCTTATCAATACGAACCAGCGAGATGGCTTAGTAAATACGAGGGTGGAAAAGAAGTATTTCATCCCAGGGTATAATGGTGCTGGGCAGGATCGATCAATAGGATTAAAAGCGGTTAATGAAAACTATAAAGAGATCATTGACTTTGTACAGCGGTCCTTTAAGAACATAAGGCTTTTGTTGGTGGCCTTTTCTACGGACGGTGGTACTGGATCAGGTATGAGCCCGATATTAATAGATCTGTTATTAGACCAACTCCCAGGTGTCAACATAGGTGCTATTGCGATTGTGCCTGATCGTAATGTATTGGCTGGTAATCGAATCAATGCGGTTGAATGTATTGAAGAAATTTCTAAGATTGACTCGCTTTCATCTGTGTTCCTTGTAGACAATGATCAGATGCGCAAGTTGAACCCACAATCCAGTAAACATGAAATCTACCTTTCTTCTAATCATCAAGTCATGGAGGCCATTAAGAACGTACTGCAAGTAACGAAAAAGAGTTCCTTTTACGGAAACTTCGATGAAACGGATCTTATGAATATACTGAATACAAGAGGCGTCACGATTATATCTTCAACCACGCTTACAGACGCTAAGACGACCACAGAAGTAGCTAGTAAAATTGAACAATCTTGGGGAAACTCGATATTTTGTCCTGTTGAATCAATAGGTGTGATTCGAGCAGGTTTAATTTATGAAGGTCCAGAGAAAATGGCAAAGCTAGTTAACGTCCCATTGGTTTTTGAAAGGGTGGGAGAACCTCTTGAATTGTTCGAAGGAACCTATATCTCAGAATCAGACCCCACAATAACCTCGATTTTAGCGGGACTTTCATTTCCTACCCGCCGGATGAGGGCTCTTGAGGGATCACTTGAGAAGAATAAAGAGCGTTTACAAAGCCTAGTTAACAAGGAACATACCCAGAAATATGATTCAAAAATATCATGGGCATCCAACTTAAAAGCGAAAACACCTCAAAGACAGACCGGATCGGTAACTTCCAAGTTATCGAAGTATAAGAGATAATGAATGAAAGGGTCAGCTCCCTATCGTGGTAAAAGTGATGGGGGCTGACCCTTTGTGCACGATGCATGGCTAAACATATTTTTAGTATCATTTGAACTAAATTGTAATGTTTTAAATATCTATTTATTAGAGTTAACAGGATCCAATTGATTTGAATAAAACAGTTAAAAGAATTCTCTGAAAATTATTGACATTAAATAAAAATCCCAATATAATTCAGTTAAACGATTAACTAAAGAGATGGTGAAGAAATTGAAAGATGCCACACTGAAAGAGGTTGCCCAACTTGCTAATGTATCAACAGCAACAGTGTCCAATGTTATTAATAATACTAAACATGTAAGTGAAGATTTGAAAAAAAAGGTTTACGAATCAATGAAAGTGCTTAATTACAAACCCAACGAAATCGCTAAAAGTCTCAAGGTCAAACAATCAAGGTTAATAGGAATATTGATTTCAGATATTTCAAATAGCTTTATTTCAAAAGTAGTAAAGGGAATTGAAAGTACATTGTCCGAGAAAGGATATAATGTTCTTTTATGTAGTACAGATTCAGATGTGGAGAAAGAAAAAGAATATCTAAAGGTATTAATGGGGAAAAGGATAGATGGTTTAATCATTTCTTCTTCAGGGGGAGGAAATCATTATGATGATTTATTGAAAGCAAAAGTTCCTCTTGTTTTTTTAAATCGCTGTCCGGAACATCTTCCTTCTAATATGGTCATGACGAATAATATTAAAGGGGCCTACATGGCTACTGAGCATTTAATTAAACATGGGTATAAAAAAATTGCTATTATTACAGGGCCTATGCAGTATAGTACTGGAAGGGATCGATATATCGGTTATAAAAGAGCACTAGAGGATTATGCTATTTCCTACCATGATGAGCTTGTGTTAGAAGGTGATTTCACTATTGAAAGCGGTTACGAATTAACGAAAGAAATAATAGAGTCAAAAATGAAAATAGACGCTATTTTTATTTCTAATAACTCTATGTCTTTAGGATCATATAAATATATTAAAGAACAGGGCTTAAAGATTCCTCAAGATATTGCTTTGTATGGGTTTGACGATCCAGAATGGGCGGATGTTGTTGATCCACCATTATCTGGTATAACACAGCCTGCTTTTGAGTTAGGTGTATATGCTGCCCAAAAGATGATAGATACTATACAGGGTACGTGTCCAGAAATAAGAGAAATTAAGTATCTAGACCCAAACATGATAATAAGAAAATCATGTGGGTGTTGAACATTGCTATTTAAACGTTTAACAATATTTTTTTAAAATTATAGTTAAACGTTTAAATATATATATAGAAAAAATAAGGGTGGGGTAAAAATGAAAATAGCTATTGGCGGGGATCACGCAGGTTTTCCATTAAAAGGACATGTGATTGATGTTTTAAAGGAATTAGGGCACGAAGTAACAAATTGTGGTAGTTTTGATCCAAATCCAGTCGACTTTCCGGATATTACAAAGGTCGTATGCGAAAAAGTCCGAAGTGGCGAAGTGGAAAAGGCGATTCTAGTTTGTGGAACAGGTGTAGGCGCTTCAATTGCAGCGAATAAAATTCCTGGCATTCGCGCTTCGGTTTGTCATGATATTTATTCTGCTCATCAATGTGTTGAGCATGATGACGTCAATGTAATGTGTATAGGTGCTCAAATTATTGGTCCAGCCTTAGTGAAGGAACTAGTTCATTCTTTTTTAACTGCTGAGTTTAGCACAGCTGAAGAATTCAGACGCAGAGTAGAAAAGCTTAGCTTAATGGAAAAGGAATATGCCAATCAATTAGTAGAAGTAAAAAAATTTAGGGGGATAAAAGAATGAAGATTAAGAAAGCGCTAACATTTGTTGCTAGTTCTCTATTAATGTTGAGTTTAGTTGCATGCAGTGAAACACAGGAATCCTCTACAAATTCAAACTCTTCAAATGAAAAATCTGATGAAGTAATGAAAATTAAACTTGCTCACGTAACAAATGATCAATCTGCTATTCATAAGGGTGCTGTAAAGTTTGCAGAATTGGTGAAAGAAAAATCGGATGGTCAGATGGAAGTTGAAGTTATACCTGGCGGACAGTTAGGTAGTGAAAAAGATCTAATTGAAAGCACGCAAATAGGAACTGTTCAAATTACAATTCCTTCGTCTGCTGTACTTTCTAATTTTGTACCTAAAGCTTCTGTATTAACATTACCATATGTGATAAAAGGTAATAATGAACGTGAAAAATATCAAACTTTTGTTAAACTCGCTAAGACAGATGCCTATAAAGAAATTGGCACTGAAGCAGAAACCGTTAATTTGGTTGCATTTCCTGAAGCAGTATGGTGGGTAGGCGATCGTCATGTAACAACTAGTAAAAAACCTGTAAAGACACCTGAAGATGTAAAAGGATTAAAGATCAGAACGCCTGATGCAACTGCCCATACAGAGCCATTTAAGATAATGGGAGCAAACGTAACTCCGATGAATATTTCTGAAGTATATATGTCATTAAAGACAGGGACAATCGAGGCTCAAGAAAACTCCATAAATCAAATTTATACCAATAAATTTTATGAAGTACAAAAGTACGTTAATTTGACTGGGCATATGACACAAAACGAACTTCCAGTTGTTAGTTTGCAATGGTGGAAAGGCCTTAGTGATAAGCAGAAGAAAATTGTAACTGAAGCAATGAATGAGTCTGGAAAATATATGTCAGAGCTCCAATTAAAAGCTAATGAAGAGGAATTAAATAAATTAAAAGATGCAGGAATGGAAGTAGTAGAAGTTAATTTAAAGGCCTTTAAAAAAGCAACAGCGGATACCTATAAAACTTTTGAGGATAAGGCAGGAAAGGGATATTACGAAAAAATTATTGCTGCTCAAAAATAAAGAATATACATCATTTTTGGAGTGATTGAAGTATGAAGAGTGCGAAGTTATTAATAACAAATATCGAGGAGATTTTAAGCAGTTTCCTTTTTATCATCATGTGTACCTCGGTAGCCCTTGGAGTATTTGCTAGATTCTTTGAACTAGCTTTAGTTTGGACAGATGAGTTGGCTCGGTATACTTTTATTTGGTCAGTGCTCCTAGGGACTGTGGTGGCATTTAAACACAAAAAGCATATAGCTATTGATTTAATAGGAAATGTATTTTCAAAATCTATTAATCAAATAATCTATGTTCTCATTCATGGGGCGCTACTTATCTTATTTTTCACTCTTGTAAAATATGGATGGACGTTAACTCTGCAAACATGGAACGTGCCTACAACCAGTTTACAGATACCAACAGGGCTTATATATATGTCAGTACCATTATCAAGTTTTCTATTGATTATTTATACGATCAAAGATCTTTACCAAACCACCTTCAAGAGGGATAGCAATCTAACATAGGAAGGAAGAACAATTGAATGCTGATTATACTTATTATTTGTTTATTGGCTCTTCTACTTGTTGGTGTTCCTGTTGGATTCTCTCTAGTTGGAGCATCTTTACTAACAATTTTTTTACAAGATACGATTCCTTTGCAGGCCATTCCACAGAGACTCGCCTTGGGCTTGGATTCTTTTCCGATGCTAGCTATTCCACTGTTTATTTTGGCAGGGACGATAATGGAAGCAGGCGGTATAACAAAACGCCTGATCCACTTATCGGAAGTGCTAGTGGGGCATATAAGAGGAAGTTTAGCACATGTTTCGGTCGTATCAAATGTTTTTATGAGTGGGGTATCGGGGTCTGGGGTAGCGGATGCCGCCGCCACTGGATCTGCGTTAATTCCAACCATGGTAAAAAGAGGTTATGGGAAAGGGTTTGCGGCAGCAATCTTAGGTGCAAGTGCAACGGTAGGTCCGATTATTCCTCCGAGCATTCCGATGATAATTTATGGGAGTCTTGCAGGTGTGTCTATAGGTAAGTTGTTTCTAGGCGGTGCCCTTCCTGGCATAATGATGAGCGGTTCATTAATGATCGTTTCCTATTTTATTGCAAGAAAAAGAGGATTCGAAAAAAGACAGAGAGCCCAATTTAAGGAGATTGTAATAGCGTTAAAAGAATCCTTTTGGGCACTACTTATGCCAGTTATCATTGTTGGAGGGATATTTTCGGGCATATTTACAGCGACTGAATCTGCCGTTATTGCTGTTATTTATTCGTTAATTATTGGACTTTTTGTTTATAAGGATTTAAAGATAAATGAATTACCAAAAAAAATATTAGAAACTGTAACAATGTCTTCATCAATAGGAATTATTATTGCCGCTTCTGCACCGTTTGCTTGGGTTCTAGCATACGCACAAGGTCCTGCAAAAGTATTGGCCATGTTTCAGAATGTTGCCAATTCCACCAACGTTGCTTTGTTATTATTAATGTTAATTCTTCTTATATTAGGGTGCTTCTTAGATGGAATGGCTATTATCATTATTACCACTCCAGTGATCTTACCATTATTAACCCAATATAACATAGATCCCCTGCATTTCGGTGTTATTTTAGCTATTAATGTGATGATTGGAACAGTTACACCGCCAGTAGGTACGATTATGTATGTAGCTATAAGCATAGCTAAATGTTCGGTAGTTGAATTTACAAAGGAAATTTGGCCGTTTTTATTAATGTTAATAGCGTTACTAATTCTATTTGCATTAGTTCCTGAAATTGTTCTTTATGTACCTAATTTATTGATGAAATAAGAAAGGGGCCTGTTTTTGGTACCCTTTTTCTTTTAATACAAATTTATTCTCTCGAATGCAAGGTGGTTAAAATATGAAAAAGCCTATCATTACTGTAATTGGAAGTTTAAATATGGATCTAGTTACTGTTACAGACCGAACGCCTTTACAAGGTGAAACAATAACTGGTCAATCGTTTTCAACATATCCTGGTGGAAAAGGGGCCAATCAAGCTGTTGCGGCAGCTAGACTTGGAGCAGAAGTTCATATGCTCGGAAAAGTAGGTAAAGATCTTTTTGGAACGAAACTTAAAGAAGTACTTCAGCAAGAGGGTGTGAATGAGGAATCTGTTGAAATTGCCACTATTAAAGAAACGGGTACTGCTTCTATCATTATTTCTGGACAGGACAATCGAATTATCGTAGTACCAGGAGCAAATAGTGAAGTAACACCTGAATGGGTTATAGCACATGAAGAAACAATAATAAATAGTAATTTATTATTGTTACAATTAGAAATCCCATTAGATTCGGTCATAAAAATAACAGAAATTGCAAATAAGTATCAAGTTCCTGTCATTTTAAATCCTGCTCCGTATCAAAAGCTACCAAAAAAACTCATAGATGGAGTCACATACCTCACACCAAATAAGCATGAGTATAGTCAACTATTAGATGAAGCCTCAGGAGAAGAGAAAGATCAAATTATAGCAAAAAGTATCGTGACAAAAGGGGAAGATGGGGTTGAATTTCAATTTCATAACCAAAGAATTACATTGAATGGGGTGAAAGTGGAGGTTGTTGATACAACTGGTGCAGGGGATACCTTTAATGGGGCTCTTGCAGTGGAACTTAGCAAAAATAAGAATCTAAAGGACGCTGTTTTATTTGCCACAATGGCTGCAACCATATCAGTCACGAAAATGGGAGCTCAAACGGGAATGCCATATGTTGAGGAATTGGAAAAATTTTATGAACTGAATGCATCAAAACTGGTGTTATAAAAAATCTAAACGATTGTAACAAAAAGAAATTCCCATGATAGTTAATTGCTGATTACTTACCCCCGATACGTTAATGCATTAACGTATCGGGGATCAGGCACTAAATAGAACGGTTTTGCTGAAACAAAAGTTGTTCACACACATTTCTAACTTTATTTTTGTAGTGTTGATTTCATATTGGGCAAAGGCCATTTCCATGGAGATTTGGTAGAAGTTACCGTGCTTCTGTTTTTTTGATTTGTTTGCTTCTTAACTGTCCGCACGCGGCATCAATGTCTGTTCCATGTTCTTGGCGAATTTTACAATTAATCCCGCCCTTTTTCAACGTATCATAAAATGACAGTACCGATTCCTGTTCACTTCTTTGATATTGACTATGTTCATCGACCGGATTATATGGAATTAAGTTTACATAGACTTTCTGCCCTAGAGGACGCAGAAGTTCTGCGAGCTGCTCGGCTTCTTGCTTATGGTCATTGACATCTCGCAACAGAATATATTCAATCGTAATCCGACGGTTGGTCTTATCTACATAATACACCATCGCCTGCATCAATTTTTCAATCGGAATCGCACGGTTAATTTTCATAATACGCGTCCGAAGTTCATTATTTGGCGCATGCAAGGAAACGGCCAAATTTACCTGCAGCCCCATATCCGTGAACTCAATGAGCTTGTCCGCGAGCCCGCTGGTGGATACGGTGATCCGTCTAGCAGCAATCGCAAGCCCTTTATCATCTTTAATCACCTTGATAAAGTCTATGAGGTTTTCAAAATTATCAAAGGGTTCACCAATCCCCATCACAACCACATGACTGACGGTTTCACCTTGAACCTTTTTATCCAGGTGCAGTTGAACGTTCATAATCTGCTCGACGATTTCCCCACTGGATAAATCCCGGCTTTTCGCTAATAAACCACTCGCGCAAAAACTGCAGCCGATATTACAGCCTACTTGCGTTGTCACACAAACGGAAAGGCCATATTTTTGGCGCATTAAGACCGTTTCAATCAAGTTGCCATCCTGCAACTTGAACAAAAATTTAATCGTTCCATCGGCTGATTCTTGCTTGATATGCTCCTGTAAGGTTTGGATTGCGAAGTTTTCTGACAGCAATTGAACACAAGCTTGATTTACATCCGTCATATCCGAGAAAGCTGTTACACGCTCTCGATAAAGATATTCCCAAACTTGTTGTGCTCTTGACTTTTTATGACCGTGCTCGATAAGCCATGCTGTCAATTGATTTATAGTTAATCCATATATGGACTCTTTATTCATACGTTCCCCTCATTTCATAAAAATAAAACTTACATTTACCAATCAGATTCCTTTATATAAAGTGAATAGGCTCTATATGGAGCTGAATCAATTACAAACGATCACTTCTCGAATAAATACACTTTTTTTCGCAACCGCACGATCTATAATAGAAAACCCAGCTTTTATCAGAATTTCATCGATGGGTTCAACGGTCACCACGACTACTTTTTCTGCAATCCTTCGTGCACTTTGGAGCATTTCCAATTGTACTTCGGGGGATATCACCGAACACAAATTATAAGGCAAATCAATAATCGCTACATCATAATGACCAGTAATATCGCGAATATCTGCTAAGGTTATTTCTCCATCAAAACCAAAGTGTGCGATGTTTTCTCGAGCGCCAGGGAGAATCAACGGATTTCGGTCGCTTCCAACCATATCAATTCCCATTGAAAGTGCTTCAACTAGGACAGTTCCAATTCCGCAGCAAGGATCGATGGCCTTAATTCCTTCTGGTTTTGGGATGGAAATGTTTACGACCGCTCTAGCCACACGCGTGCTGAGTGCAGTGGAGTAGCTATTGGGTTTCTGCTGATGTCGAAACCACACCGACTCACTTTTCTTATATTCACCGAATACCCATCTGCCATTGACCTTCATCACGCAAAACAATCGATCGGGATGACGAAGGTCGGCCTTACCAACGATGTGTAATCCAATTTCTCGTTCAATTGCACGTCGTTTCTCGAATCCGTCTCTTTCACTTTTTTTCTGACCGCTATTTTTCACATAAGTGACTTTAAACGTGGCCCCGCATAGTTGTAAAGTATTCACCTGTATAAAAAGATCCTCAAGGATTTCTGCTTCAAATAACAGAGTAATTCTTTCCTTAATAAAAGGGCTTCGGCTAGGGTTAATTTTTACGATGCTTTCCAAGACATGTGATTGAGACTCCTCTCCGAATAATGAGCGCATTTCCAAAGCACACAAGGAGCGTTCATCCTCAGAATAGGCGTAAGTGTATATATAGGTCGTTCTTTTTTTTTGGGTAATATCTAATTCGTTATCATACTTTAATCTTTCTATTTCAACGTCACCTCAAGTGTTATCTGAAAAACATTATCTATTATACCAAGAAAAAACGCATTATTAAAAATTACCTATAATCGGGTGCCTGAAACCGTTTTATGTAAGTTGTATATACATGTTATAATTGAATATGATTTATGTAGCAAAATTTAGGTTAAAGAGTGGATTATAAGATGAAAAGTATGAAGAAATGGTTTTTACATTTGAACTTAAGATATAAGCTAGTAATCTCATTCTCCAGTTTACTTATTTTATCTTTTACGATTATTGGTGGAAGTTTGTCTTGGTTATTTGTCAATTCTAATAGGGATATGTTATTGGATGCGGCTGTTGAGAGCAATCGACAAATTGTCAAAAACATTGATACCGCACTACATCCATTACTTTCCTTATCAATGTATCCACTACAGGATCAACAAATTTATCAGATTATGGGAAAGGATTACTCAACGTTTAAGTATCCCTTATACGAAAGGCAACGGGATTTTTCCACTGTTAATGGTAAAATTCAAAGTGATTTCTTTTTATATAGTAAAATCATAGACTCTGCATTTATTTATCAGAGCAAGAATCACTTCATTGTAGGACGGAGTAACCTGGAGTACATGGACCACGCTTATTTTGAAAAGGAGTTCATCAAGGAGCCCTATATACAAGAGATAGTAAAAAAGGGAGGCGTATATGTTCCCGTTGGAGTTCATCCTAATAAACTCTTTTCTTACAAAGATGAGCCAGTCGTTTCTATTGGACGAGCAATTGTTAATCCTTATACCAAAGAGAAGTTAGGTCTAATTATCATTAATATAGGTATCGATAAGCTAAAGAACTTGTGGAGTGATATACACTTTACGAAACATACAAAATTTTATCTAGTGGATGACCAAAAAAATATTATCTATAGCAAAAATAAAAATGAGATAGGAAGCAAGGCTGCTACTATATTAGGGGAGAATTTTAAGTATATAGATGGATTTAGAAAGGAAACAAAAGAAAATAAGGACTCGTATTTAATTACGGCTACTTCCAACACATCCAAATGGAAAGCAGTAACTATTATTCCAAAAAACGAATTGTTTGATTATCTTTCCACCATGTTAAAGATCATCGTCATTACAAGCGTTGTCTTTCTATTACTAGCCGTGTTGATGTCATTTTACATAGCGACAAGCATTACAAAGCCATTATCCATTCTAGAGGGAAAAATGAGACAAGTTTCTGATGGAAATATGAATGTGAAAATGGACATTGAGCATGGTGAAATCGGTAAAATAAGCAAGACGATCGATATCATGTTAACTGAGATTCGAGTGTTAATTGGAAAAATCTATAAAGAAGAGGAAGAAAAAAGAAGGTTGGAATTAATGGCACTTCAATCGCAAATTAGACCTCATTTTATGTATAACACCATCAATGTCATAAAGTGGATGGCCAAAATTCAGGGAGCCAGCGGTATTGAAGAGGCTTTAAGTGCTTTTTCTTCTGTCATTAGGCTGACAGCTAAAACAGTAAATGAACGGGTGACAATCAAAGAGGAAGTAGAATTTATTAAAAATTATACTAAGATATTGGAATTTCGATATTTTAATAAGTTTGAAGTTTCATTCGAGATTGAACCTTCTGTATTGGAATATAAGACCATCAAATTTCTTCTTCAACCATTAGTTGAAAATGCTGTCTTTCATGCTTTTGATGATATTGATTATAAAGGAAAAATAACTATTCAGATTTATGAAGATTCCCAAGACATTGTTATGAAGATTTGTGATAATGGCAGGGGGATAACAGATGGTGATTTCGACAATGAACTGTTGAATAAAGAAGGTAGTGACCAGTTGAATTCAATCGGGGTAAGTAACATTAGAAAAAGAATTCAGTTGAATTTTGGAGAAAACTACGGATTATGGATAACCTCCCAAGAGACAGGCGGGACATTGGCCAAATTGATTGTTCCAATAATAAAGTAATCTTTTTAATAGAGGATTAGAAAAAGGTGATTTTTATGAGAATCCTAATTGTAGATGATGAACCTTTAGTACGGATCGGAATAAAGTCGTCAATTGATTGGCAGTCGTATGGAATAAGTATTGTTGGCGAAGCAGGAGATGGGGAGGAAGCTATTCAGCTCATGCTGGAGCAAAATCCAGATCTTGTTTTATTGGATATAAAAATGCCTAAAAAGGATGGATTGGAAGTTTTAATAGAGATGAAAGAACGAGGAATCCATTCCAAAGTGATCATATTAAGTAGTTTTGATGACCTCGAAACGGTAAAAAAGGCAATGAAATTAGGGGCCGATGATTATTTTCATAAACCGAATATGAATGATCAGCAAATTTTGAAGGTGGTTTCCAAAATACAAGAAGAATTGTCGGTCGAACAAACGGAGAAAGAAAAAAACTATGACCATGATTCAAAACCAATGGAAGCCAGTATTAGAAATTTACTAATAGGAAAACAAAAAGCAGTGGAGCAGTTGAACTTTAAAGGGAATAACATCTTAGTCGTGTTATTTAAGGTGAAGGAATATAAAAAAATCCTTGAAAGATATCGTGAAAATGACGCAGCATTATTGCAAAATTCGATTCTGAATTTGTTAAAGGAACTGTTAGTTAAAGATAAGGAAGTAGAATTTTTACAAATAGAGCATAACTTGTTTTCACTCATTTTCAGTAATAGTGACATAAAAAGTGCACAAAACACCTACACAATCATTTATGAAAAAGTACATCACATAAACCAATCATTAAAGAGATTCTTGAATATTGAAACAGTATATGGAATCAGTAAGCCAGCAGATAAGTTTAGCAATATAAAACACGCATTTAAACAGGCGAAACATGCACTCGACCATGCATTTTATAACTCGGACCAGTCAATCTTATATTTTCAAAACTTAGAGGATGTAAGTGCCGATGAGCAGGAAGAAGCCTTCATTAAGAAAATGAAAAAAGAGTTAAGAGAAGAAAAATTTAAGCAATTTTTTAACACAGTAAAAGAATGGGAACAGTACCTTCAAAACAAGAAGACCATTAGTAAGGAAGAGGTCAGAAAAATATATGAAGGGTTATTGTTCATGATGGAAGAAACAGATAAATATCTAGGATATATTGATAAATTTGAACCAATCGAATCGTTTGCCGAGCTGTCAGGTTTATATCATCAGGTTTTTGAGGAAATCCTCTCAGGTAGGGTAACCTTTAAAAATAAGGGATATAGCCCCATCATTAAAATTATCCTTGAGTTTCTAGAACTCAATTATCATGAATCCATTTCATTAAAGAGTTTGGGAGAAGAATTCCATGTCAGTCCCAATTACATTAGCAGATTATTTAAGAAAGAGACAGGGATAGGATTATTTGATTACCTTAATGAGATACGAATTCAAAAATCAAAAGCTCTTTTAAAAGACTATCAATATAAAATTTATGAAGTTGCAGAAATGGTTGGTTTTAAAAGCCAGGTTCATTTTGCGATTGTCTTTAATAAGTATGAAGGGATGTCTCCGAAGGATTTTAGAAAAGAGAGAGTGTGATTTAAATAAAGAAAAGTACATTTCCTTAAAGACTGTAATTTTGGCTGAATAAAGAATAGAGTGAAAGTGTTTTTTTCTTAAATTAATCATAATATGATTAATTTTTTTTTGAGAATGAAAGCGTTATTATTTCCTTATCAAATAAACACTTAGCAATAAGGAGGATATAAATGAAAAGGTTTGCAGTAACTCTATTAGTTATTTTGACATTAGTTATCTCTTTAGTAGGCTGTGGAAAAAGTGAAACTGCTTCCGGCAGCGGAAATAAATCCGGTGGGAAAACTACTATAACATTTGGATTTTGGGGTGCAGCAGAGGATTTAAAAGTATATACAAAAGCTGCTAAGGATATTTCAAAAGAATATCCCAATATTGAGCTAAAAGTAAAACAGTATCCAAGCAGTGAACAGTTTTGGAACAACCTTCCTGGTGAAATTGCAGCAGGAGTAGCACCTGATTTTATTAAAATCTCTAACGAAGGTGCGTATGAGTATATTAATAAAGGCTTATTTGCATCACTGGATGATTTAACAGCATCAGCTAAGGTAGACATGAAGCGTTACAATCAGGCTGGAGCTGATATTTGGAAAGTTGATGGAAAGCAATACGGTCTTCCATTTAACCAGATGCCTGCTATGTTCTTTATCAATACAGAAATGTGGAAGAAAGCAGGCCTTGGTGGATATCCAAAAACATGGGATGAAGTTGAGGCAGCTGCTAAAAAGCTTAAAACAAAAGATGTTTATGGACTTGGATTGAATCTTCATCCATTACATATTACCAACGTAACAAAAAGTTACGGTGGTGACTGGGGTAATGGGAAAACAATCAATTCGCCTGAAAATATTGAAGGCTTACAAAAGGTCTTAGATTTATACAAAAAAGGTTTAGCTGTAACGCCGAAAACATTAGGGTATGGCTGGGACGGTGAAGTGTTCGCTAACGGTAAAGCAGCAATGACAACTGGCGGTAACTGGTATAAAGGGTATTTAAAAGATGCAAATCCTAATTTGAAATATGCTGTTATCCCTATTCCTAAAGGGACTGTAAATGCAAGTACGATGATTTCTGATGCATATGTAGTGTTAAAAGATACAAAGCATAAAAAAGAAGCACTCCAGGCTGCTTACTATTTAACAAACGAAAACGTTCAGAAAGATTTCATGAAGACTGGTGTTAACCCATCTATTCCTAGCTTGTCTGCCCAATACTTTGTAGAAAATCCAGAGTTTAAGGAAGTTCAAAAAGCGATTGAGTATAGCACAGACTTCGGTTATCCAAAGGAAACTAAGAAATTCAATGACGAATTGATTAAGCAGCTTGAGGATGTTATTTTAGGCGGTAATGATAAATCTGCTAAAGAAATACTTGATAGTATACAAAAACAATTTTAGTCATATTGAGTTCCCGATTCCACACTGGCATCGGGAATACTTTTATCATCTATACAAGAGGATGTTACTGAAAGCTATAGGAGGATTAAGATGGCTAACAATACAAGTAGTAGTGTAGGAGTAAACATCAGTGGACATATAAACAGCAAAGAAAAGATAAAAAAGTCATGGTTCCGCACTGCAGCTGATTCAGATCAATTTGTTGGATGGGTGTTCACACTGCCGTTTTTAGTGCTATGGGGATGGTGGTTTTTCTATCCGTTTATTGAGTCTTTTATCAGAAGTTTTCAGGATGTGAATTTTGCAGCTCTTAATGAGGCGAAATTTATCGGCTTTGGAAATTATATTAAGATTTTGAACGATCCTGAATTTTATCGAGCCGTTTTAAACTCTTTGAAGATTGTTGTTGTAGCTGTTCCAGTACAAACGATTCTTGGACTATTAATGGCTTTACTTGTGAATCAGAAAATTAAAGGAAAGGGTCTTTTCAGGACTGTTTTCTTTATCCCGTATATTACTTCTCAAATCGCAATTACAACAGTGTTTATGATGCTTTTTAAAGAAGGAACATTTGTAACAAAGTTTTTCTCTATCTTTGGATTTGGTAATACCACCTGGTTCGCAGATACACATTATGCATTGTTATTTGTCTGTATATTATTTATTTTCCAACAGGCTGGATTTAGTATGATTGTGTATTTGTCTGCACTTCAGGAGGTTTCGAAAGAATTATATGAAGCAAGTGAAATGGACGGAGCTTCTAAATGGAATCAATTCCGGTACATCACCGTACCATCATTAAAACCTATCACCTTTTTTGTTGTCTCCGTTTCTACTATTCTAGGATTCCAGATATACGACCAAATCGCAGCGATTTCGAGGTATGGTGCATTAGGATCGCCAGCAGGAGCAACTAGTACGGTTGTTACTTACTTTTATCAGCATGGTATTCGCTATATGAATATTGGATACGGCTCCGCGGCTGTTATCTTATTCTTCTTCATTATTATGTTTGTTACGTTCCTGCAAAAAAAATTCCTGGATGAAAAGGAGTGACATCATTGGAGACAAGAGCTAGATTCTTTAAACTGAGTAATTACACGATCATTATCATATTAGGACTCTTTTTTATCTTGCCATTCTTATATACTATCTACACTTCGTTCTTGAAGATGGAAGACGTTAATAAAGTGGTCGGAGTCGGACGCTGGACTATAGATAATTACAAAACCTTCTTTACAAACGATGCTTATAATGTGCCCAAGTGGCTGCTTAATACGGTCATCATGACGGGTGTGGTTATCATCGGTAACCTGATTATTAATCCAATGGCGGCCTTTGCACTAGCAAAGTTAAATTTCAAAGGAAAAAAGGTAATCGAATGGATTGTCGTTGCTACGATGATGATTCCGTATCATATGATTTTAATCCCTGTATATGTAAATATGGCGAAAATCGGCTGGTTAAACACCTTTTTAGCGTTGACGGTGCCATTTTTATACCAAAGCCTCTATATCTTTATGCTTAGACAGTTTTTTAGAAGTGTGCCGAACGAGTTAATTGAGGCAGCTAGAATTGATGGTTTAACGAAAATGGGGGCTTTTTGGAAAATTGTCTATCCATTAGCCAAGCCATCTCTGATTACCATGTCCATTCTTGCGTTTGCGGGCACATGGAACAGTTATCTTATTCCAAGTACCTTAGCGAATGTCCCTGAAAAATATGTATTAGTGGTTGGATTAAATAGTGTGAAAGATATGGCTTTTGAAAATACACCATTAATAATGGCTGGAGTTGTTCTATCCACGTTACCGATTTTAATCTTTTTCTTTATCTTCCAAAGACAATATATCGAAGGTATATCAAACTCTGGGATTAAAGGTTAATTTCGATGAATTGAATTTTCCCCTTTTCGAAAAAATTTTTTAATAAAGAGGTATAGAAAATATGGATTATCAAGTGATTAAAGAAGGCGATTTTTTTGTCCTTACTGATAAAAACGGCGATATTACAGGCTATGATGACAAAGGCAACGGTTTATATACTAAGGATACCCGCTTTTTAAGCCGCATGGAAATTACTATTGATGGAGAAAAGCCTTCACTGCTTTCGTCAACAGCAGATAAAAGCTATGTAGCCACCTTCAGATTAATTAAGGACAAAAAGGATGACGGTGCGATTGAGATTATAAGAGACCGTTTGATTTATGATGGTGTGCTGTATGAGAAGCTTTCCTTTACTAATTTCTTCCCACGTACAACAACCTTTGATTTCTCAATAGCTTTTGATGCTGACTTCCAGGATATGTTTATCGTTCGAAAATACCGTACGGGTAATGTAGGCGAAATTATCAGTAAAGAAGTGGATGCGCAGGCTTGGTCTATCCGATATCAGGGGGCTGACGAGGTACTAAGAGAGACGAAAATTCATTGGAATAAAAAAGATGCACAGATTGATCGTGATGGAAATATTCATTTTTCGCTTACCCTGGAGCCAAAGGAAGAGGAAAGTATCTGCTTTTTCATTGTCCCGATTATCAACGGAACATCTGGCAGTGTCCTGTCCTTTGAGGAAGCCTATCGACAGCTGGAAAATTCATATCAAAAATGGTACGAGGAAACTACATCGGTAACGACGAATTCCCCAGTTTTCAACGAATTGTACAAGCGCGGAAGCCAGGATTTACGGATGTTAATGACGGATGTTGGTTACGGTGAAACACCTGTAGCAGGACTACCGTGGTTTGCGGTCCCATTTGGCCGGGACAGTCTCATTACATCTTTATTTATGCTTCCACTAAATCCGGAAAAAGTAAAAGGTACCTTGAGAACATTAGCAGCCTATCAAGGATCTAGTACAGACCTTTGGAGGGATGAGCAGCCTGGTAAAATCATGCATGAAATAAGATTTGGGGAGCTCGTGAATACTAATCAGTCACCCTTTGCTCCTTATTATGGATCTGTCGATGCTACCCCATTATTCCTTGTATTGGCGGGAGAATATTACCGCTGGACAGGTGACTTGTCACTTATTAAGGAATTAATGCCAAACATTTTACTTGCCTTGGAATGTATGGATGATGTGATGAAAGAGTCTGGCTTCTTAACGTACCATCAAGAGGCGGAGAAGGGCTTCCCTAATCAGGGTTGGAAGGATTCAAGCAATTCTGTTGTTCATCAAACAGGTGAATATGCGAAGTCACCGATTGCCTTAGCAGAGGTTCAAGGGTATGTATATCAAGCCAAAAATGGTCTTTCACCTATTTTTAGTTTATTGGGTGAAGAAAACCTAGCGGAAAAATTAGCACGAGAAGCAGAGGAATTAAAAAGTGCATTTGAGAATGCCTTCTGGATGGAAGAAGAGCAATATTACGCCATTGCCTTAGACAGAGCTCAACAGCAGGTAAAATCCGTAACATCTAATCCGGGTCATCTTTTGTTTTCTGGTCTTCCAAGTTCTGTTCGAACAGATAAAATTACGGGGAGATTACTTTCCAGCGATATGTTTAGCGGATACGGTATCCGGACAATGAGTACGGAAGCAACTGGTTATTATCCAATGAGCTATCATAATGGAAGCATTTGGCCGCATGATAATGCGATGATTCTGCTTGGATTAAGCCGCTTAGGCTATCAGGCTGAATCCAGCATGGTGATTACCGGCTTATTAGAGGCTTCTAAGTCATTTGAATATCAGCGGTTACCTGAACTTTTTTGCGGGAATGAATCAGAGCTGGGATACCCTGTTCCATATCCTTCAACTTGTTCACCGCAAGCGTGGTCAGCAGGAACCTCCATTGTATTATTACAAGCAATGCTTGGGATTACCCCAAATGCATTAGAAAAGGAAATTACCTTAGCTCCAGTGTTACCGGATCTTATAGATGAACTATTGGTTGAAAATATACATATTGGAGCCGGCTTTCTCTCATTAAAAGTATTCCGCAATAAAGAGGAACAGAATCTGTTTACCGTAGACATTCTTCAAAATACTACCGGTTTTGCTGTCAATTACTCTGCTAACCAACACCTCGCCCAGGTTTAAGAAGAACTAGCAAAAATTAATAAACAGGCTATGTTAAAGATAATTGTTGATTTTGAAACTATGTTGATTGGAGCGGAAGGCGCGAGACTCCTGCAGGAGAAGCGTGTCACGGGAGACCCCGCAGGAGCGTAGCGACGAGGAGGCTCTCCCGGGCCGACCGCGGAAAGCGAAGCGCCTGGAGAGAAAATAAACAGGCAAATTTAACAGAGCTAATAAAAATGAAAAGGAATGAAAAGAAATGAAAAAAACCTGGTGGAAAGAATCGGTGGTTTATCAGGTATATTGGAGAAGTTTTTACGATACGGATGGGGACGGTTATGGGGACTTAGAAGGTGTGATCCAGAAGCTAGATTATATTCAACATTTGGGTGTAGACGTGATTTGGCTAAATCCTTGTTATGATTCCCCGGATGTTGATAACGGGTATGATATATCTGATTATCAGTCTGTCATGCCGAAAGCTGGATCGATGGATACCTTTGATCGACTTCTTCAGGAAGTGCATAACAGAGGGATGAAACTAATCATGGATCTAGTCGTGAATCATACTTCAGATCAACATCCATGGTTTAAAGAATCACGGTCGTCCATAGATAATCCAAAAAGAGATTACTATATTTGGCGAAAGGAACCAAATAATTGGCGTTCTTACTTTACCCCGTCAACATGGGAATTAGACGAAAAGACGGGAGAGTATTATTTTCACTCTTTTGCTGTTCAGCAGCCAGATTTGAATTGGGAGAACCCAATGGTTCGTAAAGAAGTGTATTCATTCATGAAGTTTTGGCTGGATAAAGGTATTGATGGATTCCGAATGGATGTTATTAACCTTCTTGCCAAACAAACAGGATTCCCTAATGCGGAAAACCCGGAGGATATTTCTTACTTAGGCAATAACCCTGGCATTCATGAATATCTTAAGGAAATGCATGAGGTGTTATTGCAACATTATGATATTTTTACGGTTGGTGAAATCCCTTTTGTTACACCTGAGGATGGTCTTTTGTATGTAGGCGAAGATCGACGGGAACTTCACACCTTATTCCATTTTGAAGTCTGCGATTATATGTCTCATTGGGATATGCAGCGGTTTAAAGAAATCCAAAGACGTTGGTATATGGGAATGTGGGGCAAAGGATGGAACTCACAATTTTTAAATAATCATGACCACACACGCTTAGTAACACGGTTTGGTAATGACAATATCTATAGAGTAGAGTCAGCTAAGTGTTTTGCTGTCCTGTTACACATGCTGCCGGGAATGCCCTACATTTACCAGGGAGAAGAAATTGGTATGACTGGGGTCCGATTTAACTCCATAGAAGATTATCATGACATTGCCATGAAGAATAAATATAAAGAAGAAGTGGGGAAAGGGCGGGACCCGGAGGAAGTGTTTGAGAGTTTGCTTCATCTCTCACGTGATAATTCGCGTACACCTGTCCAATGGGATGATTCAGTAAATGGCGGTTTTACTGAAGGTACACCATGGATAAAAGTAAATCCGAATTATAAGGAAATAAACGTAGCTCAAGCACTTGCTGACCCTGATTCTGTTTTTTATTTTTACAAAAAGCTGATCCAGCTTAGAAAAGAAAATGAAGTAATAGTATATGGTAATTTTCAAGAAATCGTAGAGGACCACGAGCAAATCTATTCTTTCATTCGTGAATGGGATAATGAGAGATGGCTGGTAGTATTAAATATCTCGGAACAGCAAGTAGAAGTGAAACTGCCGGAATTCGTTTCTGTCTTAGAAAAGAAAATTATTATCACCAATTATAAGGATCAATCAGATTCTTCTGAAGAACTGATTATGAGACCATATCAGGCAATAGTATATAAAATTTTATAATTGAGTCAATTTACCGTGTACAAGATAACTTGAGACTGGGATTCTTGAGCAGTGTTAGTTCGTATAAGTTAAAAGTCCACCAAAAGGTTATTTTAGGTGGACTTTTTCACATTTCTCTCTAAAATTACAGCTATAACATCTTTTTGTTTGGTGCATCTCAAACTGCTCTATATCAAGCGGTTTATTCTTCACAGGATCCTCTAAGTAGTTCAACATATGATAGATGCTATCATTCATCAGTTGTTGCTCCGAGTCGATTTCGAACGGAGTCAGTTGATACTCCTGGCTCTTACCCGATAACAAATATTCATTACGCAATACAATATCTTCGATTGGTATGTTGTGTTCCCTAGAAAGAAAGAGTGCATAAAACGCAAGCTGTTTCCGGTCATCTTCTGACTCTTTCCCGGTTTTCCAATCGACCACAATCCATTTCTCCTGACTCACATCTTTGTACACAAAGTCCAACACCACGAATACATCCACACCATTAACTTCAAACGTTTGAAAATCCTCGGAATGTAATACGTGCATTTCTACCTTTGTCAGGATATCCTGATAGGTTTTACTTGTGAAAAAATTTTCCAAGCACAACTCTAGCTTGATTTTTGCAGCACTAACTTCCTCTGAGCTAAGCCCATCCCCGTAATAGATTTCATGCAGCATTTGATGCCTCTTTGGCTTTTGAAACCAATGCTGACGAAACTTAGTGGAATCAAGATAGGCTTTATTAAGATTCTGCGTAACCAACCCCATCATCTCGTTTGCACTCAATAAACTTTTACCATTAAGGAAATTCTTGAGCTGCCTGTCTATGACTTTATGGATTTCATCCCCCAAGAGGATCGGGATATTTTTAATATTTTTCAAACGGTACGCTGCCTTGTTTTCTTCTGGGGACTCATACAGCCAGCCATTATGAGATTCATAGTATTGATGATAATACTTTCGCGCACATTCTAAAAAGGTCTTATGCCTTGAATTCGACCACGAAAAATCGGGGTAATCACGGTGAACGTACATGGAATGCTCCTCTCAATACAAATATATCTGAATAGAGTCAGATAAAGGGTTGAATAATATGGTAAAAAAGGACACGAATAAATGCAGAATAAGTTAAGATTTATATCCATTGTATACGTTATTTTACTTTCTGTGGGCCTTTTTGCACATGTTGAAATTATTCCCTTTCTTTTATCCACAGCAAAAAGAGGCTCTTGGATCACCATTTTATTAACAATCGTCATTCTTTTGGAAAGTCTTTATTGGAACATCGATTAGATAAGACGCTTAAATCGTTAGATACAAATTTTAATATACGCCAAACGGGTTTGGTCTATGGTACGGAGGAAGAGGTGGAAGAGATTTTCACCACGAAGGTTCCGTTTAATTATGCTTACTCAAATTCCAGGATAAATCAGCCGGAGTACATGCAACAGCAAGATTCGACCGTTCCTGCTATTTCACTGCAAGAACTGATTTATCAATTCAATGAAAAAACAAAAACAATATTGCTTCCAAGCATATCTATTAAAGATGAAGTTGTGAAGCAGAATCTAGAAAAATTGCCTGTCACCATGGTTAATGGTGCATATATCATGAAGGATGAAAAAATGAAGGGATTCTTAACGCAAAACGATCTTGAAGGTTTTATTCGTGTGAATAACAAGGCAGTTCGCTCTCCTGTTATTGTAAGCGAGGAGAAAGATGGGAAAAAGGATCTCGTTCAAATAGAAATATTGAAACCAAGGGTAAAAAGGGTTATTGATAAAGACCAAAATGAAATGAGGATCGGATTAGATATTAAAATATCAGCCATTATCAGAGAATCTTCACAAAAGGTGGTTCTCTCTCCGAGAATTAAAAGAAGATTAAAGAAAAAAATAAGAAACGAAGTGTACGCAGCCTATTTAAAAAGTCATCAAATCGGTGGAGATATTTATCAATTCGAGGATTTTATGTATCGATTCATGTACGAGGACTGGAAGACAACTAAGAAAAAAGATGATTTTCCTGTTCTAAAAAAAGAAAATATCCATGTAAAAGTAAGACCATTAAAAAGCATCAATAAAATCAATTCAGGGATTAAATTGCCTTTAGAATAGCGAAACTAAGGCACCTACCCTAAAAAGGGAAGGTGCCTTAGTCTTGTCGTTGAGAGCTATCTGCTAAATCGATAAATTTTCGTATACCATGGCGAATTTGTTGTTCGTTTGCATAAGAAAAGCTTAAGCGCACCCATGAGGATGGCTGATTTAATGGATCACAAACACGACCAGGAACAAACGAAATGGATTGTTGAAGGCACTTAACTAATAGTTCATCTGTCGAAAAGTGATGAGGGAGCCGTACCCATAGGTTCAAGCCCCCACCAGGGCTGGTCCAGTGCCAATCCGTTCCAGCTAGTTCTTCCTCCATGATTTCCTTTCTTATTTGTAAAGCAATTCGTAGTTTTTCCACGTGTTGCTGCAGCCTTGGTGACGAAAAATAATGAAGGAATATCTTTTGATTCAATAGTGGCGATCCGTTATCCGCTAATGATTTTGCACCAACAAGTACATTCATAAGCGGTGATTGTGCAAAGACCACTGCAATTCGTAGGCCAGGTGAAATATATTTGCAAAAACTCCTAACATAAATCACGATTCCAGTTGTGTCATACGTGTAAAAGGGAGGAGGCGGCTCCTGGTCAAAATAAATATCGTGATAGGCGTTATCTTCGATTAAGAGACATCGATATTGTTCGGCTAATTGAACTAATTGCTTCCTTTGTGCAGCTGAGACTGTGTATCCAGTTGGATTATGAAAGGTTGGATTCAAATAAAAGAGACGAGGCTTGTATGTTTTCATTAACAATTCTACCTGCTCTAAATCATACCCATCTGGATGGATGTCAACTGGTACAATATTTGCTCCTCGTGCTCTAAACGTATCAATGGCTGCACTATAGCTCGGCTTTTCGATTAATATGGTATCTCTTGGTTTAACAAAGGCTTGAGCAATGAGATAAATCGCTTGTTGAGACCCTGTGGTGATTAACAGGTTATCCGCTGTAATAAACGTTTTATACTGCTCAATAAAGTAGGCGCAGAGTGCTTCGCGCAGTTCCTGATCTCCTTGAACGGTTGAGTAGGTTGCTAGCACTTTGGGGTAGAGATCAAACACCCGTTTCACATAATCGGATAAAAAGAGATTAGGCAAAAGGTTGGGGTCGATTAACGCCTGGGAAAAATTATAGGAAACCGGAACTTTATGAATCTCAGCTAATTGATTTTTTTGTAAGTTTGCTGAAAAAAGAGGGGAATCTGGGTTATCGAGTTTTTCTCGGCCACTTAATTGAACATAATAACCCGATTTATCTTTGACATATACTTTATTTTGTTTCTTAAGTAACTGATAGGCTTTTAATACAGTTAAGCGATGAACCTTCATTTCGTCAGCTAATTTTCTTACTGAGGGAAGCTTTTCATCTTCCTGCCACTCATTGCTTTCTATCCTATTTAATACATAATCATAAACTTGTTTAAAGAGATATTCCCCATTTGCCATGCCGGTCCCCCTTTTCTCTCCTTGATTGTATCACGATTTCTTTTGAATCTGTTCTAGTGATATTCATCTGTTCTATTCTCCTCCTCCTATAATGGATAAAAAAGGAGGAATTATTTATGGTGATATTTGGATATTTGGTCATGTGTTTGATTTTTGGTACGACCTTTTTAGCAATAAAAATAGGGATTGATGCAGGAATTCCCCCCTTTTTCTCGGCTGGAATTCGATTCTTTATTGCTGGTTTGATTCTTTTTGGGCTCATGGTCTTACGTAGAAAAACCACGATTGGTTTGTTGTTTCGTAAGGAAATGCTGATTACAGGGATTGGCTTAACCTTTGGTACATTTGCAACTTTATATTGGGCAGAGCAATATGTGACGTCAGGTGCAGCGGCTGTATTGTCCGCCACTGGTCCGATGATGATTTTATTAATTCAAACTCTTATCTTAAAGAAAAAAGTAAGCCGAATTTCCTTTATAGGATGCCTTGTAGGTATAGTAGGTGTGGCTCTACTCATTCTACCAAGCTTTACTCTTCAGGGAGGAAGGTTCTGGTTGATGGGTTGTCTCTTAATTGTCATTGGGGAGGTATTCTATGCTTCAGGGGCCATTTATTCGAAACATGTCATTGAAAAATTTGAAACAACTTCTCCCATCGCATTAAATGCAGCTCAAATGATGCACGGGGGAATTTTACTCATTCTTTTGTCTCTATTTACTGAGAATATACAGTTTACGAGCATGACTAGTACAGCCTCCATTGGTTCGTTTCTCTACTTAATCATTTTTGGTTCTATGATAGGCCATACTCTCTTTTACTGGCTAGTATCGAAAACTAATCCTGTTTTTCCTGCTACGTGGCTTTTCATTTCTCCTCTCATTGCGCTGGTACTAGGAGTGGTGTTTTATCATGAATATCTTTCCTGGGAAGCTGGTATAGGTGCTTTAACGGTTACTTTGGGGACTGTTCTTGTGCAGAGTGGCAACCGTCATCGACCGGTGCCTGTCACCGCACATGAGTATGTCGAGGTGAATAGAGATTGAAAAAAGATTCATAGTTTTGTAGGATTTTTTAAATTAAATGGAGAACTAGTCATATAGAAATACACAAGTACTGGTGATGAGACAATGAGAATTGGTCAGTTCGGAAAAGTGAATGAAATAAGTCATGATACCATTAGACACTATATGGATTTGGGGTTGATCGTGCCTGAAAAGCAAGGCGGACATTATTTTTTTGATACGAGCTGTCAAAAAGATTTAGAGCTTATTCTAGAGTTAAAAGGAATGGGCTTTCATTTAAATGAAATTAAGATGATTTTTCACTATAAGAACCTTGGACAATTGACCGAATATGAAAGAGATGCCTTTTATCAATCCCTGTTCTTGGATAAATATGAAAAGCTAGAACAGGAAATAACGAATTTAATAGAAATGAAAGACAGGCTTAAACGAAAAGTAGACCAGCTATCAACTTCATCTTCTGGCTCAAGTAATACGTTAGGTATTGATTTAAGCGTACTAGATATTCTCAAATGTAATAAATGTGCTGAATCTCTCACTCTTCAAGACGGAATAATCAAGAAAAATCAAATTGTTGAAGGCAAATTGACCTGTCACTGTGACCAAGTGTACCTTATTGAATCAGGCATACTAAAAGTAGGCGGCGCAATGCGGCCAGACAGTCAAATTTTTCTTTTAAATAATATTCCAGAGTATATTCAGGAAACGGATCCGCTTTATTTGGAAAATATGAACAAAGGGCTGCACTGGTCAAAAAGGAAACTGGGTCAAATTGATTTGCACAAAAAAGTAATCCTCGAATTAGGGTCTGGAGTCGGTTTTTTTCTACGGAATATGTATCAAGATTTACCGGATGATTGCCTGTACATTGCAGTTGATCATAATCTAGAGAGACATCAGTTTCTAAAAAGCCTACTTGAGAGAACCGGTTCTAAGCGAAACATACTTTTTATTTGTGCAGACTTTCTAGACATACCAATATCCAAACAAACGGTTGATTTAGTGATTGATCATTCAGGCACTAGCAATTATAGCTTTGAACATGAAACGTTTTTACTCCGAGAAGTGGATTCTCTAATTAAATTAGATGGATATTTATTGGGGTCCTATTTAGCTTTTAAAAATTTCAGCCATAAAGGCAAAATCGAAGTCAAATATCGAGATAATTTTACAGTCAGTAAAATTAAGAAAAACATTAGGGAGTTAAAGTATATTACCCTCGAGGAACGGGTTTCTGAATCAATCGATAAAGGCGGAAAGTACGAAGATTTTTTTGTTCAGGGAGAAGAAATATTTAGTTATTTATTTTTTGGCAAAAGGTAGGGTTAACCCTACCTTTTTATGTTTTTTCATTAAAAATCATTTCATTAATGCCATTGATATAGGGTTCACTCAACCACTTACACTTTAATTATTAAAGTGAAGTGGAGTGGATGATTTATGACTACATTACAAGTGAGTGTTAATGAAGGGAAAAACAGAACTGAAATAAAAAACTTATTTCTCTTTTCAACTGGGAAGACGGTTTCTATATTTGGTACAGCGATTTATCAATTTGCGTTAGGTCTGTACGTTTTAAAGTTGACGGGATCGGCGATAAGCTTTGCTGCTACCCTTATATTAGGGATCATTCCGATGATTGTGATCAATCCGTTTGCGGGAGTCATTGCCGATAAATTCAACAAGAAGAGATTAATCGTTTCAATGGATTTGTTAAACGGAGTGCTGTTAGTTGCGGTTTATGTGCTAAGTAATATTATAGGATTTAAGCTTTGGATTATTTATGTTACGACCATCCTAATGACAGTGTTTAGCACCTTTTTTGGAGTAGCGCTGGAATCAGCAAAGCCAAACATCGTCTCTAAGACCATGTTAATGAACATCAATTCCATTAGTAAAATTATTGATTCAATTTCCTCCATTATGGGACCGATGCTAGGAGGGATTGTTTTTGCGATCTTTGACATTAGAACGTTTATTATGATTAACGGAATCTCCTTCATCTTTTCAGGTATTTCAATGATGTTAATTAATTTCAAACAGTTCCAGCAACAATCCAATGAAGAACTGCCAAAAGAGAAAATTCATTTTCTTAGAGACATCAAGGACGGTTTTCATTATATAACGGCAAGAAAGAAAATACTGAATTTGTTTATCCTATTGATTTCATTAAATTTCTTTCTTGGCTTTACTGTGACGGTTCCAATCCCCTATATCATGAATACGGTCCTGGGGCTTGGTTCAAAGAACTTTGGTATTATTCAGGGCTCGTTTCCAGTAGGAATGATTATGGGAGCGCTAATGGTAAAAAAACTTACAAAGAAGATTCCTTATTCCTCTTTTTTACGATATTTAAGTGTTTCATTATCCACTTTAATGATTATTACTGGTCTACCAGTCCTTCTTGAAAAATATCAGTTCGCTCCAGTCTTTTACGTCATTTTTTACAGTATAGTCATGTTTCTTATTGGTGCGATTGTTGCTCTAATTGACATCCCTTTATCATATATCATGCAAAATGAGATTCCAGAAGAATTTAGAGGACGGGTTTTAAGCATTGGTATAAGTATTGGAAAGGCCATGCTCCCATTGGCTCTGGTGACCTCAGGGATTCTATTAACTCTTATACCATCGTATATGATTCAAATGATAGGTGGGGGATTGTTTCTTCTTTTTATTTTACAATCTACAACAAAAATGAAGGTGGAACTAAAAACCGTATCAATAGATACGTAAAATTCAGGATACTTTGCTATTTAACCAACCTCTATCCTAAATATTTACTCAGATTTTGGAAAACATATCATAGAACGGAGAGTGGATGGGATGATAAGTCAAAAGATTACGGTCTTGCAGTTATTTTTCATTATTATGATTAGCACCGGACTAATGAATCATGTGATGGTCATCCCGGTTCTCCTAGATAAGTCTGGGCGGGATGCTTGGATTACAGTTCTTGTAGCAGGAGCCCCCTTTCTAGCCTGGTCTGCAATCATCTTTTACATATACAAAAAATTAGCTGGTAAACACCTATTCCTATGGTTGAAAGAAAGAGTGGGGACCCTATTTGCCTATGTCCTGATTGTACCTTTATGTATTTACGTATTTGTACTAGCCGTCGTTACTTTACTTGATACGTTTAGTTTTATTAATACATTCTACTTAGAATTAACACCGAAAATCGTGGTCATCACAACCATCTTATTAGTCTGCTTTTATAACAGCTACAAAGGGATAAGATCAATAGGATTAATATCAGGCATTTTATTGCCGGCCATTGTAATCTTCGGCTTTTTTGTTATGACTGCAAATATGGAAAACAAGGATTATTCCCTGTTAAAGCCCTACTTAGAAAATGGATATACCCCCATCTGGAAAGGGGTGGTCAGCGTTCTTGCAGGGTTAACAGAAATAGTCACCATTCTGTTCGTACAGCAACATTTAAATCAGAAGCTACGCTTTAAATACTTACTTATTTTATGCATTGCATTAATGGGACTAATTATTGGTCCATTAACAGGAGCCATTGCAGAATTCGGTCCGTTTAATTCGAAGAGTCAACGGTTTCCTGCCTTTGAAGAATGGCGCTTAGTTTCCTTAGGGGTATATATTGAACATTTGGACTTTCTTGCCTTTTATCAATGGTTATCTGGCGCCTACATACGGATTTCTTTTTTCATTTTCTTAGTTCCTAATCTCTTAAATGTTGAAAAGGAAAAAAGGAGAGTCTTTTTTCTAATTGGTCTATATGCAGTCCTTGCACTTATTGTACTTATGCCAATAAGTGATATTGTCTACTTTCAATTACTTAAGGATTGGGTTTTGCCAGTATCATTCTGGTTAATTTTTGGAGTTTCAATTTTTCTTTTCACCATCTCCTTATTTAAACGAAAAAGAGGTGAAATGGTCATTGATGAAGCGTAAGAAATTAGTATTAAAACCAAAAAATCACTCTAGTTCAATTGAAAGGAAGGATCCGCCTGATAAGACGATGGATACCCTTCGTAAGCTGTTTGAACAGTGCAGCGACGTTCACATTCTCAAGAAACATATTGTGGGGGAAAATGATTTTCATTTAAACATCATCTATTGCGAGGAATTATGTAATTATCAAAAAGCAGTGGAAACCATTATTCCTCACATAACATTTGTTTTAAAGAATAATCCAGTCACTTCGGATTCATTAGAAGAGGTATTAGAATTTCCGATTAAAAAAATGGATTCTACCAATATTGAAAGCAGTATTATGTTTGAGGTTTTTAGTGGGAACCTTATTTTCTTCATTAAAGAATTAGACGCATTTTATCTTTTTAATTTTTGTAACATACCAAAAAGGTCTATTGAAGAGCCAAATACGGAGGTATCCATTAAAGGGCCAAAAGAAGGGTTCATCGAGACATTATCTATAAATATTGCATTGATTAGAAAACGATTGAAGTCAAACACCTTTAAATATGAGCAGATTGTGGTCGGAGAACGCTCGAATACAAGAATAGGTATACTCTATATATCGGATATTGCTGACCCCAATTTAATATCGAACATTAAAGAGAAAATCAAGAAGATAAATTACGATGGGATCATTTCAACAGATCAACTAACTGAACTGATAAATGGAAATAAAAAATTGTTTCCGATGTTTATGTATACGGGAAGACCAGACTTTGTTGTAGACGCGCTGTTACATGGAAGATTTACCGTTCTCATTGATGGCTTACCCACTGCGATTATTGGACCAACCACCTTGTCGTTTTTATTAAAATCACCAGAGGATGCCCACAGTCCATTCCTTTTAGGTTCGTTCGGTCTAGCTATCCGATATTTATCTTTAATTATCTCATTATTCTTGCCAGGATTCTGGTTAGCGCTCATGTCCTATCATACTGATCAATTACCCTATAGTTTATTGGCAACCATCCTGCTTAGTCGTCAAGGTGTTCCCTTACCTGTTCCAGTAGAAGTGATGATCATGGCGTTACTCTTTGAACTTTTTAAAGAAGCGGGTCTACGAATGCCTACCCCATTTGGACAAACCTTATCAGTAGTCGGGGGATTAATCATTGGTCAAGCAGCAATCAGTGCAGGATTAACTGCACCCACCGTATTAGTGGTAATTGCAATATCAATGGTAGCCACCTATACCATTGGTAATCAGGAGTTAAACGGGATTATATCCATCATACGAATATTCATTATATTAACCTCATCGATTCTGGGTTTATTAGGCTATTTGCTTTCCGTGTTTTTCTTTTTAACGTATCTGGTTAATTTAAATTCCTTTGGAGTTCCCTATCTAACACCATTTTCTCCTATTCGATTTAAGGAAGTATTGTCAGGATTTATTCAATTACCTTGGAATTTCATTAAAAGAAGACCGGGTTCTCTCAATCCGACTGATCCAACAAGGCAAGGAGATTCCTAAATGAGATATGTATGTTTAATCATCTTTACGGTTGTAATCCTTTCAGGCTGTTGGGATATAAAAGAAGTGGAACAACAGCTTTATATCCATGCGCTTGCTGTTGATTATAAAAGTGGGAAATTCGTGTTATATGGACAGGTGATTAGTTTTAATAACCTTGCGAAACAAGAGGGGGGGGCTAACAGACAGCCACAAACGATTGCAACAGTGAAAGGTACAGGTGAAACCATCAATGACGCAGCTTTTGATTTATATACTACTGCACAACAGCGCTTCTCATGGGAACATATAACCGCAATCGTTTATACCGAAAACACTTTGAAGAGTGGAAAAATCCTTCATGTGAATGATTTTTTACAGCGATATTATCAAATTAGAAATATCATTTGGACCTTTGGAACGAAAGAGCCGGTTGAAGAAGTTTTTGCTGCTAAACCGATTCTGAATATTACCGTTTTATATTCACAACTTAGTAATCCGGATGACATTTATAAACAAAGCTCTAGTATTAAACCAATTCAACTTTTTGAATTAAATAGAAAGTTGTCCGAGCCAGCCTATACAACTCATATCCCATACTTAAGCACTTCTAAAAATACGTGGAAAGAAAATAAGAAAGAACATCTGGTTGCATACATTGGTGGGAGTGAATATTTAAGAGGAAAAAGATTTGTAGGGTATGTAGCGCGTGATCATTTATTGGGAGATAGATGGCTGACAAGGGAAGTAGATAGAACGAAGTTAAGTATTAAAGAGGACAATAAAACGATTGTGGTAGGACCAACGATCAATATTAAATCTAAAATTACTCCCGTCATGCTGAATAACAAAGTAAAGTTCACGATTGATGTTAAAGCGGATTTTAAAACAACGGAAATTTTGAAATTTAAAACGCATAAAGAATTAAAGGAATTGGCTGAAAATGAAATACGAAAGCAAATAGAAGAAACCTATAAAAAAGGACTAAATAATAAAATCGATATATATGAGCTATCTGATGTCCTCTACAAACAGAAGAATAAAGAGTGGAAAAAAATAGCGCAAAATGGAGTAATCCCACTCGAACCGGATACAATTAATAAAATCAATGTGAATGTAACGATATTGAATACGGAGCAGTTAAAAAATAGATAGCAAATTACATTTTCACATTAAACTATACTTTTAATAAACCAAAAATGCCCTGCTTTTTCTGTTCAGGGCATTTTGTTATGTTATGCAAATAAATTATTGTAAACCTGACGTGATTAGGAGTCTAGCAAATGTACTATTAGTGAAGCTCTATTATATCTGGGTCTTCCTACAGGAGAAAAAGTATCAGCCATGTATATTCCAACTTGATCGCCTACGTTTAGGAAGGCTTGGACGGTTTTTCCTGTCATTGTGCTCATGTTGATGGCATCAAAATAGGAACCTGTCAGTGGAAGAGACCCATTTTCACAGAGGTTAATATTGAACAAAACAGATTGTCCATCATCTAATAAAACGGATACATCTGCCGTAATTTGATAAACGCCGGATTTGAATACATTAATTCGATTCGTAGCCACATCGGGTCTTGTATTTTGGAACGGTCCTGCAATATCAAAATCCACAAGGTCTCCGGAAACAACAGGAAAAATGACCCCATCCTGTTTATATAATGATCCATAAGCATATCGTTTTACGTTTCTAGTTCTCATACCTCATCCACCTTGATAAATATATTGAATGGACAAGTCCATTACTGTTTCAATCCAAATACAGAACTTCTTTCTTAAAGATTGTATGCAAGACCGAGTTCTTATTGGTGTTTATGACTGCCTTACTTTTTCCTGTTAACATGGCGTAAGGGAAGTAGGCCATTTCCTTTAGCTGAGATGGTAACGTTTGGTGCGGTACTTCCACGCGATTTCCTGACCAAGTGAGGGGTTTGGGCGATCCAATATGAAATCCCCAATCTCCAAAAGACGGGACAATTGTGTGATAACTGAGTGTCCGGAATCCCGCAGCTTCAATTGTTTTTCCTATACTCCAATAAACAATAGGGGTATCCTCGGGCGAGTTGGACTGACAAACGAACACTCCATCAGTAGTTAAAGAACGTTTTACCGTCGAATAGAATTCAGCGGTGTAAAGATTGCTGATGATTTGGTCTGTTGGATCAGGAAAATCGACAATAATAATATTGTAGGGTGTTTGGTTGTCAGCTAGAAACTTAACAGCGTCCATCGGGTGAAGCTTTACACGTGGGTCGTGGAGAGAAGACTCGTTAATAGCTACTAAACTTGAATTATGTTTGGCAGCCTTAAGGACCTCAGGATCTAAATCCACAAGATCAATATGTTTGACATCCTTATATTTTAGAACTTCCCTTACTGCTAGCCCATCACCGCCGCCTACAATAAGGACGCGTTTCCTCGAACGAGTAAGACTAAAGACCGGATGAACCAATGCTTCATGGTAAATTCGTTCATCTAATGTGCTGAATTGCAACTGATTGTTTAAATACATTCTAATATCACGGGCTTCGACAATTTGAATGTCTTGAAAGTCACTTTTTACCTTTAATAGATTTTTGTGTTTCCCTTGTTGTAACGTTTTTAATGCAATGTGGTCCCATAAATCAGCAATTTCATTTGAAGTATCTTTCTGTTGTTGTTGTTGTTGCTGGATGGGCCTGTTTGTGTGGGTAAATGCTGGAGATAACCAGGCGTTAGTCGGTCGATACATTCTTGTTCTCTCCTTTGGAATTATCAGTAGTAGTGATTTCATTACAGTAGATTAATTGAGGTTGAGTCACGCCCCGGTCAATGGAGTAGACCATGGCTTTTTGGGCAGACAATTCTTTTAAAAGTAAATTGACAGGGGCAGTAAGGTCAGAATCTCCACAGGTATAAAAATCAAGTGACGCATACCTCTCTTCAGGCCAGGTATGAACGGATAAATGAGAAGTGGATAAAACAAGTACACCAGTTACCCCTTGTGGCTGAAATTGATGAAAATAAGAGTACAAAATCTCCATTCCAGCATCTAACGCTGCCTTTTTGCAGAGGTTTTCTAAAAAGGCAATGTTATTCAAATGTAAAGAATCACACTCAAATCCATCAATGATTATGTGCTTTCCTTCAATGGTCAAAGCTAATCATTCCCTCCATGTTCCTTTCATTATGGTATGGGATTTTGAATGAAAATCCTGTGTGCTTGTCTTAGTTTTTAGGAATTTGGACAAATTTAAGCCTTGTGCGGAAGGGTGGAATCAAGGTGGAGGTGTCAATGCTCATTGGTTCTTTGGGGTTATTTGATTGGAAAATAATTTCCGGTTTTTGTAGAATACCTCGCTCGAATATTGGCAAAAAAAATATATCTTTCCAAGTAGTGGAAGACAATAGTTAAAATAACTACGGCTGGGCTTATAATATTGATACAAAGAAGCTTTCCCGAATTATTTCGGCAGCGGACCCAGGAGAAGTAACAGGTATACAGATGGTTGAAAATCTCAACAGATTTAGCTACCTTATGGCCGGTTCACAAAATCCAGGCAACTCTGGCTATCTATCAGGTCTGCCTTTTGTAGGGGATCGTCATAAAAAATAACCTAATAAACATGTAAACTGGTTTGATGCTCTATAAGAGTGTTAAACCTTTTTTTGTATTGAATTCCGTACGTTGCAAAATGAAACTTTTTCCATTTTTTAACGTAAATGATACAAAAACAAATTTGGGGGAATTCTCGTGTTCACAGAGATAAATGCAAAGTTAGTTGCGATCCAAGGGGAATTACGGAAGAAGGAGAAATATGAAGGGCAGCTTGCGGATTATGAGAGAGAAATAGAAACGATCGAGGAGAAGCTGAATCTGCTTCAATATCAGTTTTATACAGAGCAGGAGGATGTGGAGAGGCTAGAACGCTTCGGTTTAACGAAGTTAATAGCCACTTTATCTGGTAAAAAGGAAGAAAAACTATCAAAGGAAAAGCAAGAAATGATCGCGGCACAGCACAAGCTCGAAGAAGCAATAAAGACAAAAAAGGAAATCGATCAAGCGATGCGTGTGCTTGAGAACAATCTAAAAAACTTGGGCCCTGTTGAGGTGGAGTATCAACAACTTCTTTTGCAAAAAGAAGATATGATCAAGGTAAGTAGCTCACCTTTCGCAGCAAAAGTGTTTGAGTTGAGTGAGCAGGAAGGGGTGCTGAAAGCGTATTTAATGGAACTAGAAGAAGCGAAGCAGGCCGGATTTCGGGTTGAGGATGCACTAAGTGATGCTGTGAGTTTGCTTGATAAAGCGGAAGGATGGGGGACATGGGATTTGTTTGGTGGTGGAACGATTGCAGGTATGATCAAACATCAAAAGATTGATGAGGCGGAAGCACATCTTCATCGAGCACAAAGATGTATGCGCGAGTTCCAAAAAGAATTATTGGATGTTCAAGATACAGTATTTGTTGATATCAATATCTCCGGAATGTTAAAGTTTGCTGATTTCTTCTTTGATGGGTTCATCGCGGATTATATGGTCCAGGGAAAAATTAAACGCTCGTTGGAACAAGCTAGAGGTCACTTAGCGAAAGTGAGGGATATTTTGACGCGGTTAGATTCACAAATTGAGGAGAAGAAAGTAGAGTTAGCTGAAATTCAGAAAGAAAAGCAGGGGATTGTGGAGAGATTATAGGAACACATACTATAGAAGTGAATGTCTGTCACGTACGGACTTAGTTTGTGGGTGGGCAAGAGCAAAAGTTTGCCTGAATCCGGGGGTCATTTGGACAGAGATGGTGATAAGAGCAAAGGCATGTCCAAATCAGAGGGTCATTCGGACAAAGTTGGTGGGAAAAAGCAAGGGCGTGTCCGAATCGGAGCGTCATTCGGACAGAGTGGATGTGAAAGAGAAAAGGCGTGTCCGAATGGGAGCGTCATTCGGACAGAGTGGATGTGAAAGAGAAAGGCGTGTCCGAATCGGAGCGTCATTCGGACAGAGTGGATGTGAAAGAGAAAGGCGTGTCCGAATCGGAGCGTCATTCGGACTGAGTAGATGTGAAAGAGAAAGGCGTGTCCGAATCGGAGCGTCATTCGGACAGAGTGGATGGGAAAGAGCAACGGCGTGTCCAAATCGGAGCGTCATTCGGACAGAGTGGATGGAAAAAAGCAAGGGCGTGTCCGAATCCGAGCGTCATTCGGTCAGAGTGGATGGAAAAAGCAAGGGCGTGTCCGAATCGGAGCGTCATTCGGACAGAGTGGATGGGAAAGAGCAAAGGCGTGTCCGAATCGGAGCGTCATTCGGACAGAGTGGATGGGAAAAAAGCAAGAGCGTGTCCGAATCGGAGCGTCATTCGGACAAGATAAGCTAAAAAAATCAAAGTCCAGTCTGAATCCAAAGTACATTCAGACAGGACAAGGAGAAAAAAAAAGCTGTCTGTATGCAGTCTTATTCAAACAGCAAAAGGTGATAAAGGCATATGCCTCAAACAAAGAGGTGCACATCAATCCTTAACTACCCAAATAAATATTATATATAATAAGTATTCTTTGTATTACCAAATGTGGTATAGTGTCTCTTTAAAATTCTGCAAAGTGTCCTCTTACTTAAACCCGGATTGCACCACTCAAAGATGGCTATGGTAGTAATCTTTCGGTCAGGAAATAGTAGCTTGAATTCCTCCACATGACGAGCAATTGCTAGTTCAACCTTCTCATGTTCCCCACAGTCTCTGCATACAAGTTCATGATTTTCCACAGAAACCTGAAAGGAATTACAATATTTACAATAAGGTCCCTTTGACAGTTGATCATAATTGTACTCTGGTATTACCGAAAAAGTATTCTTAGTTTGATGTAACGAGAGTAATTGCTGGGCTAGTTTCTTGTGCCCATCATTCAACTTTGACGGTGTGTTATCTAGAATTTATCCACTTGGGTTGGAAAGATAGCAGGCAGGTCCATGGGAGCTTGGTATAAGGTGAATTCAGGGTTGATGAAGATAACGAGAGGTTCAACAAGGTAGTTTAGCTTGAGGTTTTGAAGCAGTTGGCGGAATAGAAGCGAACTCCTTTTTAATTGGTCGAAAGGATTCTTCCATTCTCGATCAGTTTTTACTGCAATAAATTTATTATCATTTATGTAAAAATCCCCTTGAAAATTTTTAATATCTAATAGATGGATACCTCCTTGTGAAATAATCAATTTATCAAGTTGAAAATGGGAGTTATTTACTTTAAGAAGCAAGCTATTGATAATATATCTTTCTTCTTTAAGGAGTTCTGTCATTTGGTCAAACTTTTTTTCCCCTTCAAAACCTTTTTCAAGGTTTAAATAGCGTAACTTGTCTTGATTAGTTAACTCCATTCGCGTGTTTAAGGACCGCATAGCCAATAATTCATCCGATTCATATAGATTTTTAAGTATCATATGACACTTCCTTTCATATTCTCAATAATAATTTTACAAAAAATTATAGAGATACGATTTAAGAAACATGAATATTCTGTTAACATTTTAACAAGTTAGATAAATAGAGGAGGAATATATGAAACTATATCTAATTATCAGCCAAATCCTATTTGCACTTTCTCTGATTCCTTGGTTTATCATATGGGGATTGTCATTTATGAGTTTTGACAGTGGAGTGAATTTGGCTAATGGTTCTTTTGTTATAGCCATTACTTTATATCCTGTTGCTGTGATCACCTGTTCCATCTTAGCCTGGGTATTCCGTGTGAAAAGGAAAAAATTTTCAACCATCATTAATTTACTTCCAATGCTATGGATCGTTGCTTTCATCGGTTTCATGGGATTAAACAATTAAAATTACGCCAAAAATCAACCTGTCTCTCAATTAAGAGACGGGTTATTTGTATGAGTGTAGTGATTACTATTAATATGAATAAAGGTGCAGTATTATATAATATGATTCATAGATTAGCAGGAAAGGATAATGAAATGAAAGCTTATAAGAAACTAGTTGCATGTGCCTTGGTAGAAATGGCCATGCTAATGTATGGAAAAGCTCCTGTAAAGGCATCAACCGTATTAGGAACCGATGTAACCAATTATATTTCTTCAAGAAGTGGCACCGTTTCTGTTGGCGTTTACGATGCAAACACAGGAAAAACATATACATACAATCCGTCAATAACCTACTATACTCAAAGTGTTGTGAAAATTTCAATTATGGCTGACGTACTGTATAAAAAAATCCCTATTACTAGTAATGTAAATTCATTATTAACTAGAATGATAGAAAATAGTGATAACAGTGCGGCAAGTACGCTGTGGCGACAGCTGGGCAGCGAAACAAATGTACAGACCTTTTTTCAAAAAGTAGGGATGACAAGTACCAGTGCAGGTACTGGCGGTTGGTGGGGGCGTACCACTACAACTGTTTCGGACCAACTTACCATAATGAAATATTTTGCCTATCCCAATGCCTTATTAGCGGATTCCCAAAGAACATATGGTCTAAATCTTATGCGGAACGTAGTGTCAGACCAACGCTGGGGGACAAGCTATGGAATTCCATTAGGGGTTAGTGTGGCGTTAAAAAATGGCTGGGTCACTACTGGAAAAAATGTAAATAGTGTTGGATATATTAATGGGCAAGGGAAGAATTATGTTATTGCTGTTCTGACAGCGAATAATCCATCCCTATCCTATGGAATCGATACTATTAGTAAAATATCAAGTATGGTTTGGAATGAATTTCAACCACAGGGTTGGGTATTAGCGAATGGAAAATGGTTTTATTACACAACAAATGGAAAAGTTACTGGCTGGGTTCCATATAAGGGGCAATGGTATTACCTTGATTCAGCAGGTGTAATGAAAACGGGCTGGTTAAAGACAGGGAACACATGGTACTACTTAAATAAAGATGGCTCCATGAAGACTGGCTGGCTATATAATGGCAAGGCCTGGTATTTCCTTGATCAATCCGGAGCGATGAAAACCGGCTGGCTCCAAACGAATAATAAAAGGTATTACCTTCAATCAACAGGTGAAATGAAGACTGGCTGGTTGCTATCAGGCGGTGAGTGGTATTACCACCAGTCTAACGGTGAAATGCGTACAGGTTGGGCTTTAATTAATAATAAATGGTATTACTTTAACAATTCTGGAGTAATGGAAACAGGCTGGCTCGAAGCATCAGGGAAAAAGTATTACCTTTCAGAAAGTGGAGCGATGGTGACCAGCTGGAAGGAAATCGAAGGAAAATGGTATTACTTCCAGCAAGCGGGTCAAATGGCTGTCGATACAGTCATCCATGGCTATAAACTAGGTTCAGATGGGGCCTGGATTCAAATCAATTATCTTGCTTTAGGGGATTCGTTAGCAGCAGGAATGACTCCACAAGGGCAAGACAGACCTGTGGTAAATGGAGTAGACCCAGACTGGGGTTATCCAAATTACATTGCCAAGGATTTTACAAAATCATATCAACTGCTCAAATTTGTAAACCTAGGTGTTTCCGGATATAAAACGGATAATATCATAACAGATTTAGAGAAGGATGCTGTTCAACAAGAAATTAAAAGCGCCACTCATCTTACCATTGATATTGGGGCAAATGATTTGCTTCCGGTGATACAAAAGGATCCACTGGCAGCACTAAATGAAATTCCGGTCATTGCTGGAAAAATCAGCACCATTCTAGGAACCATTGATCAACTTAATCCCAATGTAAAGGTATATGTTATGGGCTATTACAACCCATTCCCATATATAACTGACCCACAACAAAAAGAGCTGGTAAATCAATTAGTTCAGGGTTTTAATGCTCAAATTCAAGCCCAGGCGGTTCAACATGGGGATGCATTTATTCCAACCGTTCAAGCGATAAATGGTAGTCATTTTGCAGATTATATTCCAAATCCGCAAAACATCCATCTAAGCTTACCAGGTTATGAGGTAGTAGCCGGGGAATTTTGGAAGGTCATGCAGTAACAGAGGTAGTTTTTACTAAAATGAATATTAATTAATGAAAAAACAGCGGTGCTTTAAAAGGCACCGCTGTCTTTTTTCATCAAACTCTTTAAGCCAGTTTCTTCTGCTGTTGGTCCAAGCGATGACTGAGGAAAGTGAGCAAACTCGCAAAAATCGCAACCACCCCTCCGACTAGTGTCACATTGATTAAAGTTCCTTCATGGTAGACAATTCCGCCTAATGCCGAACCCAAAGCAATACCAACATTGCTTGCGACAGGCATTAATGAAGCAGCAAGTCCTGTTGCATTTGGTTGATAAATACCTGCAAGGTCGATTAAATAAAGCTGCGTAGATGTGGTTAAAAGAATGGCCATTAATGACATCAAGCCGATGTTTACCAAACCAAAGATAAAGTTATCGGTCGTCCAGTATAGAGCAATCAGGACAAATGCTTGTACGAGAAAAACAAACCGCAGGCGTCCGATCGGATTGTGGCTGGCGATTTTTCCAGCAAGGATGTTGCTAAAAATAGAGATAAATCCGTAGCCAAACAGAATTAAACTGATGGAACTACTTGGTGCATCCATCTGCTTTAGAATCGGAACAAGATACGTAAATACCGCGTACGTTCCTCCGAACCCAAGAGATGGGATAAAGAAAGCCATTAAGATTCGTGGGTGTGTCAACAAAGAGAATTGATCCCGCATGGAACAACGGTATTGGCTGAGTTTACTTGGTAAGTTGAAGAAGGAGGCCACAAATGCCACCCCACCGAGAACTGTTGTTAATATAAAAGTGGCATGCCAGGTATACCATTCAGCTATGACCGTACCAATTGGAACTCCAACCACATTTGCTAGTGTAAACCCACCGAAAACGAAGGAGATAGCAATGCCCCGTTTTGCAACTGGGATGGTTTCACTGGCAACAATCATGGCAAGTGAGATTAATACCCCTGTTACAATCGCTGTCACCATCCGAATGGCAAGGAGCATAAGGTAACTTGTCGAAATGATGCTCAAAGCATTTAAGACTATAAATGTTCCGATTAAAAACAACATCCATTTCCGCTTTGGAACATGGCTTGTTGCTGACATCACGATGGGAGTAGCAATGGCAAACGTTATGGCAAACGCAGAAACAAGTGTGCCTGCCTTTGCATTTGTTATATGAAGGTTCGAGGAAATATCCGTTAAGATCCCAACGATCACAAACTCGCTTGTCCCGAGAACAAATGTTAATAAGGTAAGTGTGAAAATAAGAAACCAATGTTGCTTAGATAATGCTGTGACTTGCATAAATACCTCTTTTCTTGATGAATGAAAATGTAATAGGATAGGTAAACAATTTACTCATCATACCATAAAACAATTTTACGAAGGAACCCTTGTATTTAAAATAAATGCTTGAATTATATGGGAGAAAAAGCGGTTTTTGGGTGTACTTAGGATACTGTGGGATGATTTCTCACTTTTTTACTAAGTTTAAATAGTTTATAATTATTAGATAATAGTAGATAATTGAATCTATAAATAATTATAATAGACTAATGAGTGTTTATTAATGAGTCAGATAAGGTGTGTTCTTAGATGGCACCCTTATTTTTATGAAATCTAAGCTAGAACGACTACTTTTTTTGCAAATATACGGAGTAAGGATGGTTGTCATGAGCAACGTACAGAAAACAGCAGACGTTATCTTAATTGGTGCCGGGGTCATGAGCGCAACTTTGGGTTCATTACTGAAAGAGTTAGCACCTGAATGGGAAATCAAAGTGTTCGAGAAACTTGAAAATGCTGGAGAAGAAAGCTCAAACGAATGGAATAATGCGGGGACGGGTCATGCTGCACTGTGTGAGCTTAACTATACTTCCGAAAAACCGGACGGATCTATAGATATTAGCAAAGCAATAAATATTAATGAACAGTTTCAGCTTTCTAGACAGTTTTGGTCTTATCTTGTAAACAAAGATCTCATTCGTGATCCACAGGATTTTATTATGCCAATACCTCATATGAGTTTAGTGCTAGGGGAACAAAATATATCGTTTTTGAAGAAAAGATTTAAAGCGCTATCAAACAATCCTCTGTTTCAAGGGATGGAATTTTCCGATGACCCTGAAAAACTGAAAGAATGGATTCCGCTTATCATGGAAGGCCGTACATCGAATGAACCAATAGCGGCTACAAAAATCGACTCTGGAACAGACGTTAACTTTGGTGCGTTAACACGCATGTTGTTTGACCACTTAAAGACTCAAAACGTTGAAATCAAATACAATCATCAAGTGGACGATATTAAACGGACTAGTGACGGCTTATGGGAATTGAAAGTGTGGAATATGGCTACCGGTAACATCGAACGCCATACAGCCAAATTCATCTTTATCGGAGGTGGGGGTGGAAGTCTGCCTCTATTACAAAAAACCGGTATTCCTGAGTCAAAGCATATCGGAGGGTTCCCTGTAAGCGGACTATTTATGGTATGTAACAATCCGGATGTTGTGGAGCAACATCATGCAAAAGTATACGGTAAAGCCAAGGTTGGCGCTCCTCCAATGTCAGTTCCACATTTAGATACAAGATTTATCGATAACAAAAAATCATTACTGTTTGGACCGTTTGCCGGTTTCTCACCAAAGTTCTTAAAAACTGGTTCGAATTTGGATTTGTTAGGTTCTGTCAAACCAGATAATCTTCTCACAATGTTAGCAGCAGGTGCAAAAGAGATGTCTCTGACAAAATATCTGATCCAGCAAGTTTTGTTATCGAATGAAAAGCGTATGGAAGAATTACGCGAGTTTATTCCGAATGCCAAAATGGAGGATTGGGATATAGTGGTTGCGGGCCAACGTGTGCAGGTAATCAAGGATACTGAGGCTGGTAAAGGAACACTTCAATTTGGTACAGAAGTTATTAGTGCCGCTGATGGATCGGTTGCTGCTTTGCTCGGCGCTTCTCCGGGTGCATCTACTGCCGTTCACGTAATGCTTGAGGTATTAGAAAAATGCTTTCCACAACATTTTGAACAGTGGGAATCAAAAATAGTAGAAATGATCCCTTCTTATGGCATGTCACTAATGGACAATCCAGAGATGTTCAAAAAAATTGATACATCCACAGCGCAGACGTTGGGTCTGAGCGTGAAAGAAATGGTTCATAGTTAATTCTTTAGATGTATCATTCAAAATAAAACATAGAATCCTTAATCTAGCTGTAGATTGAAGGTACTTAATGGGTTATTACAAAGAACAAAAAAATCAGGAAATCATTAACGATTTCCTGATTTTTTTATTGAGATTGAGATTTCTTAATAGATAACAACCGGCTCGTAGGTACTGAGGTTTTCATACACGATTTTCATGACATTTGGCGGTGTATTGACGCAGCCATGCGATCCTGCATTTAGATAGGCACTGCTTGACCAGTTTGATCGCCAGCTGGCATCGTGGAACCCTTGTCCGTCGTTTGTAAAAGGAGCCCAATAATTAACTTTTACAGAATAACTTTCATCTCCACCCAGCTCTCTGCCTGTTAGTGTGGAAGGTGATCGTTTATAGAGGACATACCACACGCCTTTTGATGTATCATTACCAGTGTTGTGTTTGCCGGTCACAACATTTGTTGTGACTACTAATTTACCTTTTTTGTAAATCCAAATCCGCTGTTCAGCAATGGACACTTCAGCATATGTATCGCCAATGCCACCGTTCGTAGTCGTTTCATAGCCGTAACCTTCATTTTTCCAACCATGCCCGATAATATTAGAAGCAGCAATGGATTTATCTCCGTTTTCAAACGCTGCCTGAATCTGTGCAGTTTCTTTTTCCACATCTAATGCCCAGCCATATCCTTGTCCTTTTACCGGGACAACTGAACCTGAATGGGTTTTAAAACTGAAATTTTTATTTAAAGTGGATTGAGTATGATTAATTTCAGCAATCTTATTCTTAATATCACCCGCGTCAATCGTTACCTTCATGTCTTTTGAAACAGAGGCATTTTTAATTAATTCGCTGGCATTTAGTGAATAAACTTTATCCTGTACCTTATAATCTACAGTTTGCTGAAGGAGTTCCTGCAGCTTTTTCTCTTCATTTTTTACAATTTCACTGTCTTCCTTAATTGGTTGTATGAAAGCAAAATTCAGACGGATTTCACTTGTATATTTATGATTCTCATAGTCTTTTAATAGATTAGCCACATCATATTGTTCTCCGCTAATGCTTTTAGAGACGGCAATTTTACCTTGTTCTAAAGTAACCGCTGCATCTTTAGGCACTTTTAATTTCTTATTAAGGGCGACCAACTTTTCTTCCAATTGTTTTTTCAGAGTCTGGCTTCGATACTGATCCGTTTGGTCAGGCTGTATTGAAAAGTTCTTTGCTTTTGATGATGGGAAAAATGTCCGTTGGTTGCTTAATAGTTTTTTTACAGCAGGCAAATCTTTATCTGAAAATACCATCTTCGTATCTTGTCCATCTAAGATTTGTTGATCACCGACATAAACAATGTTTTTTAAATCAGATGTTTTTAATTTTTTCAAAGCTTGATCAGCAGTTAGGCCCTTAACTTTTATACCATTTATCTTGATCTGAGCATTAAAGTGGGTTGCCTGATAATAGCTGATTGCACCCAATATGACTGCAATAATAATGATTATGCTGGTTGTGATAACCTTCCAGTTCGAAAACCGCTTAGCAGATTGTCTCCGTGTTATATTACTTTCTTCCGTATTTAATGAACTTTCCATATAAAATTCCCCCCGCAAAATGGTGGACTTGTTTCAATGTTCACCAACTTTAAACTGCATCCTAAGATTACAATTATATTACATTATTATAACTTTTGATTACTATTGTACAAGATGTTTTAGTCGAAGTTTGTCATTATTTGTTTGGTTGGAAAAATTTAATATTTATTTGTTATTAATTCATTCCTATTAGCAAAAGATTCGGAGATTTATAACACGTATTTAAGTTGTTCATTTTCAATTCATATCTTAGGCAATTCCAGTATTTTTTTACTATTTAAAGGTTGAAAGTTTGTATGGGAAAATAATGAAATTTTCCTATTAAAACGTAAACCGGGATACCTGTTCATCGTGGATAATTAAACCGTCTATCTCTTGGAAACCTGCTTTTTCATATACGCGTTTTGCGTGTTCATTAGTCGGGACATAAGATAGCGTGATGGTTTGATGGCGATCCTCTTTTATATTCCGAATATCGTCTATCACGAGTTTAATCGCCTTAATACCATAGCCTTTGCCTTGATGCTTTTGATCAATCATCATGCGATAAATCCAGTACTCATGGTCGTCTTCGTCCATTCCATAAAGTGTGAAGCCAATCATTTCCTCGCCATGATAGATTCCTTTTGCATAGAAATTTTCGAGAAAATTTAACTGGGCAAGGGATACCGCATTGGATGCCACAAACTTTACTTGATCCTCCCGAACGCGTAGTGAAATTGCCTTCCACCAATTGTCTTTTGTAATCGTCTTTAAATGCAGCATACTTTTCTTTCCTTTCTAAAATAAAAATTTCAAATGAAAAGGAGCCTGGCTAGGTACAAACATGCCACGGCTCCTTTTTAAGTCATTCTTATTCTTCTTTATAAAAGCGCTCTCCGGTCTCCGCGTTGAAGTATACTACTAATCTTTTATTTGTAGTTGGATCGATGGATACCTCATTTGTTCGGACGAAGCCTTTAGGAACTTGTTGACCCTGCTTTGATTTGAAGCGGCGGTCCCAAATGAGCCACGATCCGATGATTAGAATAATCAGAACTAACAGTTGGATACCGTAAAAGCTAATAACCCATTTCATTGGTTAAGCCTTTTCCGCAATAACAGCTGTTCCATAAGCTACAATTTCACTCATATTCTGGCCAATTTCACCAGAGTCAAAGCGCATCATAATGATCGCGTTTGCCCCCATTGACGCAGCGTTTTTTACCATACGGTCGATTGCTTGTTTTCTAGCATCTTCAAGCATTTCTGTATACTGACTGATTTCTCCGCCAATCAGTCCCTTAAAAGAAGCAACGATATCTTTGCCAATTCCTCTTGCCCTAACGGTTAATCCGAATACTGGACCTAACACTTCTGTGACTTTATGATTAGCAATATTTTCAGTTGTTACAATAATCATATGAATCCGCCCCCTAACAAAAATAAATACTACACATTTATTTTACTTGTCTTTGGATATAAATACCATTATTTATTATATCAACACTTAGTTAAGCCTAAATTATGGTATCTTTAAAGATTCTTTTAGAGTTACTTGGTCTTTTCCATTCAACAAAAAGAAGATTTAAAGCAATAGCAAGGTAAACGGCTATCGGAAAACTGATGGATGCATCCCAAAAAAGGGAAAAAGGGATGACAATAATTCGAAAGGAAACAAAAACCCATGTGATGGCATAACTTCTGAGAATCCACGTTTTATGTGAGGTTATTCTTTTTTGGAATCCTCGAAGGACGCCCATAGCTGTTGTTCCAAGCCAAAAGGCATTCAACACGAGGAAGGCAATCATAGTTGACCGGCCACCTGTAGAAAAGAGAGAAATGTAAGGAACCAATAATACATTAATAAAAATGGTAAACCCATAAATTTTCCCTAAATTCCGATGTAGCTTTGGGTTTTTACTGCTCATTTTTGTTAATTGAAATGGACCGATGGCCAGTGCAATCGTACCGAGAATAATATGAGGATAGAAAAAGGCTTCCCAAATGGGCAAATTAAAGTTTGCGTCTTCCATTTTTCCTTTTACCATTGGTGCGTTTTCGGTCCCAATTATAAAAAACATCACGATTATATAAGCGCTGAATAGTAGAACAGTAAAATAAAGTCCCATTACTGCCAGATTTAACTTTTTGCTTTTTTTCACAAACATATCCTCCAATTAATATATGATTTTTTCAAAACATAAGTACGGTACTTTTCTTAATGGAAACCGGACAGACCCTCTTATTTCATAACCAGCTCTTTCATACATCCCAATGGCAGCTGGGTTTTGGGAGTACACATCCATACGAATGCTGGAATGTCCTTTTTCCAAGGCGTATTCTTCAGCGAAGTTTAGTAGTTTTTTTCCTATACCCTTACCTTGATAGAAGGGATGGACAGCTAATCGATGAATGATTAATGGCCTGCCTGTTTGATCTTCCCACTGAAGTTTCAAATACTGTTTACTTTCGTTTGTATCGAGAACAATGGCACCAATAAGGTGATTTTCCTCTTTGATTCCAAAGAGGGTTCCCTTTTTCAAATCGTTTTTGATAACAAACCGGTTCGGATAAAAACGGTCCCATTGATCGATACCCTTTTTTCTTAAATCAGAAGTGATTGCAGCGTAAAACTGCTTCACTTCGGGTAATTCTTGTAATTCTATTGTTACGAATTCCATGCTAATCACCTCTGGCTCCGAATAGTAAACCGACGGCCGGTATGTTTTTGGGGGTGGGAGAATCCTTATACGGATTTGCCCAAAATAGTTCTTCCTTTTAATAGAATACTCTACGACAATGTCTGAATGAGTAATTTAAAAATATCACTAGTTGCTACTTGTTCCTCTTCTGAAGAGGAAAGGATTTGCGTTACCCTAAGGCCATATGAAAAAGTCATAAATAAGGTGGCCATTTTCTCAGCATCGATAGTTGGGGGGATCACACCATTTTGTTGCCCCAGCTCAATCCATTGAACACCAGTTGCCTTACTATATTGGTATACACTTTTTAAAATACTTTTAACCTTTTCATCATCCTGGCTTAACAGATAAACAAATATTAGATTCCCTACATCATTTGGAGTTTGTCTACTATGGAAAAATTGAGTGGCCATCCCAAACCGTCCAGCGTCAGGGGCAGCCCCCATCGAATGGCTGATCAACTGATTAAATTTTTCATTCACTTGTTCTATTTTGGTTTTTAAAATAAGCCCAAACAATTCATCTTTGCTAGCAACGTAATGATAAATGGCCCCTTTAGAAAGCCCTGTTCTTTCAATAATGTCTTTGAGTGTCGTATTCCTGCAGCCTTTTTCCAAAATAAGTTCCTCTGTTGCTAATAAGATATTCTGAAAGCTTGGGTTATCATGAGAAGTTGGATTAGACATTTTTTGTACCTTCCTTATACAATTTCTGGATGCATCATTTTACATTCATTATTAAATCTAAGCGAGTTTTTGCGTATCGGCGATAGATGACCGTCCATAAAATCGTTATCCCGAGCACACTGTAGAAGATGATTTGTGAAACAGCTAAGAAAGCAGAAATCGAGAGTTCATACACAAGAATTGTCTTGATAACTGCTTCTGCTAAGAGGGCAATGCCCCACACAGCAGTCATTAATCGGATGACAAAGCGGAAATAGGAGTACTCCCAGTTGTTCGCAAATTTGCCCTTCTGTTCTGACTCATCATTTGAACTGAATCTAATGGCAAAATGATAAATGAGCGGTTTTGAATAGAAGAGGGAACCTATAAAGATTAGTCCTAATATTCCCGTTACTAGTGATTCTCTCATTAAAATCAATTTCTCATTACCGCCTAGTAGAAACGCCAATAAGCTAAGAACGAAAGCTGTCAGCATAAACAGTCCAAATGCATCAGCTTTCCTATGTTTCATAATGTGATAAAGATTATCCAGCAATGGAACCATCGTTGCAAGTAGCAATGAAACAAAACTTGAGAAATGATCCAAGAGTAAATTATATACGACAACAGGTACGAGTCCATTAATTAAGATACTGACGATAACAGATTGAATAACCTTCCTTTTAGAGCTTATGTTCATTTTATCTCTCCTTACTTTCCTGTATTTATATTCCAATTATACAAACCGACCGTCGGTTTGTCAAATTATTTTTTATAAAAATTACATAAGGTGATTCTTGTGGCACCTTAATGAAATCTGTAAAGAGAGGGATGGTCTATTGAAACGAACGGCAGAAACTCTTGTTTATTTTTAAACAAGAGCACCGTTCCTCCAGAACAGCCATCAGGAGTGGAAACCAATTATGTTGATTCTGGAGCAAATGCTGTAGATTATCGGATTATGAAGTTAGCAGAAACAGGAGATATTATTGTTACGCAAGATTATGGTCTTGCTTTGCTAGGATTAGCAAAAGGAAATATAGTCCTCCACCATAAAGGGTTTAGTTACAAATGAAAACATTGACCAATTATTACAAACACGTTATTTAAGTGCAATGGCTCGAAAAAGCGGAAAGTGAACAAAGGACCCAAGGCTTTTACAGCAGAAGAGAAGATCGGGAGCAATTTAGGAGGTTTTTTAAACAAGTTATTTCTCGTTATGAATAACCAAGGTTTAGTCTCCTTATTTAAATGTTTTAAGGGACACTAGGACGGGGGATTATAACTAGCTATTAGATTACATACCTTACTTTGAAAATGAGGTTTGGAGGATTTTTATAAAAATTACTTATGATTCGGATCAGTTAAAAGGGCCTGTGATTATTGTTTAAAGTACATCCATTATTACCAGCCGGCAATTTCTAAGCAATAGAACCGTCCCTTTGTTTTAAAGATTTTTTAAAATAAAGTTTATTAATGCTATACTTGGGGAACGGATTGGGTTTTGAAAGGAGATAAATATTTTGAAGTATTTGAAATCGCAAATGCAACAGCTAATCAAGGATAATAAAGAATTGCATGCACGCTTTAAAGAGATGAAGGCAGAACACGGCCTTGAAAAAAACAATGCCCTCAAGGCTTTGTACCATTCAGAAGTTGCTGACGGAGGAAAGTACCAGTTAGCCTACCAAGAACTTGACCACCCCAAAAAGTAGACTCAATTATTTATTAATAGTTGTTATAGTGATTCTTATTTTACCCACTGGCTTTTAGTCAGTGGGTTTGTCATCAATCTGATCTTCACAAAAGTGAAGGTCGTTTACTTATACTATCATTTATTAACAGTAGTCACATAATACTAATCTTTGCTCCCTTTGTTTTTGTTGGAAAATAAAATTCAATACATAGAATATCTAAGTATATAATATTTTTAACTACATAGAATTTTGCTGAAACGCCAATTCTTAATGAACGGGCCTGCATGCTATTTTTCGTTAATGTTTTTCCAGTCTCAACTTATACTTAGGGTGAGATCTGCACTCCTAAATTGCATGAAATTATCCAATATATTTTTTAGAATAGCCCCTTCCTCTCGGTTGGGGCATTTAAAATGTTCATATGATTGTAACAGTGGATTAGAGTAGCTATAGAACAATTCCTATATAATAGAAAAGTAAGAAAAGAAAGCGTTTTCATCTTTTGATTACGTTGGCTGGGTAGGCTTCTCTATTTTAAAAAAGTAGTATTAAGAATGATTAAAGGAGGAATGTATATGTCAAACACAAACATAACCAAAAAGTTAACTTTAATCTCCCTAGTATTAATGATTTTTACGTCTGTTTATGGATTCAACAACATTCCAAGATCGTTTTATAAGATGGGATATGCCGCTATTCCATGGTACATATTTGCTGCTATAACCTTTTTTGTTCCTTTTGCATTAATGGTGGCTGAATTTGGTGCCGCCTTTAAAGAGGAAAAGGGTGGAATCTACTCATGGATGGAAAAATCCATAGGTCCCAAATTTGCCTTTATAGGAACTTTCATGTGGTATTTTTCTTATGTAACTTGGATGGTTAATGTCGCATCCGGTATGTGGGTTCCGGTGTCAAATGCTATCTTTGGAGAAGATACAACACAAAGCTGGACTTTATTTAATCTTCAAGGTCCTCAGGTACTGGGGGTTTTAGGAATTCTATGGATTCTTATCGTAACCTATATATCAACAAAGGGTCTGGATAAGATTAAGAAAGTAACTTCAGTAGGTGGGACTGCAGTCTTGTTAGTGAATGTATTTCTTTGGATTGGTGCAATTGCGGTCTTTATAGGAAATCATGGACAATTAGCACAGCCGATTACAGGATGGGAATCATTCACTCAAACACCAAATCCTATATATGCAGGAGATATTATCGCTTCGCTAGCATTTGTTGTCTATGCCATCTTCGCTTATGGCGGGCTTGAAGCAGTAGGCGGTTTAGTGGATGTAACAGAAAAACCAGAAAAAACGTTTCCAAAAGGAATTCTTATATCTGCAATCATTATCTCAGTAGGATATTCTTTAGGAATCCTATTAATTGGAATATTCACAAACTGGTCATCTGTAATGGGTATTGAGAATGTGAACCTTGGAAATGCAAGTTATATCGTTATGTCCAATTTAGGCTACTCACTAGGTACCGCTTTTGGAGCAAGCCATGCTACAGCTACGGCTTTAGGATTATGGGTTGCAAGATACATTGGACTTTCCATGTTCCTAGCACTGTCGGGTGCGTTCTTTACCTTGATGTTTTCACCTTTAAAGCAGATGATTGAAGGAACGCCTAAGATATTATGGCCGGGAAAAATCGGAGAAACGAAAAATGGGCTACCTGTTAATGCTATGTGGATTCAAGCTGCTATAGTTTGTGTCATGATCGCACTTATCGCGTTCGGTGGAAGCACAATGGCCGCATTCTTTAACATTCTCGTTTCAATGACAAACGTCGCTATGACATTACCCTATGTATTTATAGCACTTGCATTCCCGTACTTTAAGAAAAAAGTGGAAATCAATAAGCCTTTTATCGTTTATAAATCCCAATGGAGTGCAAATATATGGGCTTGGATTGTTATTTTGACAGTTGGACTAGCAAATTTCTTTAGTATCATACAGCCAGCTATAGAAGGAGATATTCAAACAACTATCTGGAGTGTAGCTGGACCTGTTATTTTCTCAGTTATTGCATGGTTAATGTATAGAAAATATGAAAAATTAGAGGGTACTGAAAAGCAGAAACTAAAGAAAATTAGTTAGTTATAAATTAAAGTGGAGCATATTAATACGGCTTCACTTTTTTCTTGTCTAAAGCACCTCATTTAGATCTGTTATGGTGAACCACACCACAATAAAAAGCATGCAACTGGCACAATTTATGCGCTAGTCTGCATGCTTCGCTTGATGATTAGGAAATTATAAAAAGGTCCGATTGTGGATAACAAAAATAGTAGTCTGAATCTAGCTCCAGCGCCTAGCCCCTCGGGTCAAATAACCTTCGGCAAGAAAAGTCAAAAGGCGGACTTTTCCCGCCGAAGAACATTTGCCTGTCGGGGCTGGACGAGGCGCTTCCACCTTTTGTTCATGATGCCAACACTATTAACTTATTTATCTACCAAGCCATCCACCATCGACAGCTAATAAATGCCCATGTACATAATTCGATGCATCTGACGCAAGGTATACAACAGTCCCTTTAAAATCTTCAGGATTTCCCCAACGGCCAGAGGGGATTCGCTCGAGAATTTGTCGATTACGTGTGTCATCATTTATAAGTGCCGTATTCATGTCTGTGGCAATATATCCAGGGACAATCGCATTGACATTCACATTATACTTGGCCCATTCATTCGATAAGGCTTTCGTTAACTGAGCCACTCCACCTTTGGCTGCAGCATAAGCAGGAACCGTCAATCCGCCTTGATAGGAAAGTAAGGATGCCATATTTATGATTTTCCCTTTTCCATTAGGAACCATATAGCGGCCGGCCTGCTGACAAAGGAGCCAGACTGTCTTTAAATTAACATTAATCACATCATCCCAGTCTTGTTCTGAGAAATCTACTGAAGGTGAACGGCGTTGGATACCTGCATTATTGACTAAAATATCAATTTTGCCAAAATGTGAAACCACATTAGGAATGGCTGCCTTTACTTGATCGATATCTTCCAAATCACAAGGAACAATCAAGCATTTTCTACCTAATGATTCAATTTCTTCCTTAACGTCAGATTGTTCAGGTGAACGTTGAAGAAGGGCAATATCAGCTCCCGCTTCCGCTAAAGAGAGAGCAATTGAACGTCCAATTCCTCTAGTAGCACCCGTTACTGCTGCAACTTTTCCATCTAATTTAAATAATTCGAGTACCATCTTTGCTCCCCCTCAATCATTTAGGTTGAAATAATATTTTTAAAGAAACATCAGGATTTTCCATTAACTTAAACCCTTCCGCAATTTGCTCTAGCGGTAACTCATGCGAAATAAATGGAGAAACATCAATCTTTCCACTTGCCATTAGTTCAATAGCTGTTTTAAAATCACTTCCACTGTAGCATCTTGTAGTTGCCATCGATATTTCTTTAAAGTGCATTCCTGCTAAATTTACAGCTGGTGCTTGTTTGTATACGCTAACGACCATGATTTGTCCTTGTATTCTGCAGACTTCCACCATTTGCTGAGCCGTAATTTGTGTACCGGCCACTTCAAAAACAATATCTGCCCCAATTCCATTTGTTAGCGATAAAACTTCTTTCGTTACATCTACTTCTTTAGCATCTAATGCGGTAAAACCAAGTTCTCTAGCTTTTTCCAATCGGTAAGGACTAATATCGGAAACGATGATTTGATTCGCCCCCGCCTGTCTTGCCATTAGGCCAATGAGCAAACCAATTGGTCCTGCACCTAAAATGACTACATTATCGCCTACCTTAAGATTGGAGCGTCTTACAGTATGAACAGCCACTGCCACTGGTTCTGCCAAAGCCGCATGGGCATCGGATAATCCCTCGGGAATCACATGAAGTCGATGGAGGGGAACTGCCGCGTATTCTGCAAATCCCCCATGCATATCGATCCCAATGAGCTTTAATGTTTTACAAACATGAGATTGTCCAGACCTACAGGCTTCACACGTTCCGCAGCTAAGAGTGGGTTCAATAACTACTCGGTCTCCAACGGAAAAAGTGGACTCCCCGTTTAGTTCTTCAATGACGCCGCTAAACTCATGCCCCATTGCTAGAGGTGCTTTTGCACGAGGGTGTTTTCCTGAATAAATCATCATATCGGTTCCACAAATTCCAGCATAGGATACTCGAACAAGAGCTTCTCCTTGTTTTAATGTTGGTTTATCAAGTTCACCAACCATTACCTTTTTTTCGGAAATATACAAACCCGCCTTCATAACTTCCATTTTCATAACCTCCAATTATTTATGTTGTCTACTTGTCGACAAGTTAATTAATAAAGAAACATCTCTTTTTTAAAAAAGGCTTTGTTAAACATGTCTGTTGATTTGCGCTCCAGACGCGAGCGGTTCGTGGGTGTTTCGGCGAGCCTCCTCGGCGCTAGCGCCTGCGGGGTCTCCCCTGAACCATACTCCCACAGGAGTCTTCGCGTCTTCCGCTCCAATCAACAGGGTATAAAAATTAACAATGTTCTTTAACACAGCCTTATTAAAAAAAGATGTTAACTTCTTTGTCTACTTGTCGACAAGTTAATTAATAAAAGAAACATCTCATTATTAAAAAAAGATGTTAACCTTCAATTAATCCTGGTTCATTTTTAACAGGGTTTCACTAACAGTTTTACGAGTATCTTTAAAATGTTCTTGAATAATTTCTTCAATCAGATGAAAATCTTTTGAAACTAGAGCATTCACGATTGATCGGTGTTTTTCAATAAGAGGTTCTATTTCATCCGTTTTTCCTACAAATCGTTTTCCAGTTGCCACTAGAAGGGCGGTTAGGACGATTTCCCGAATACTATTCCATAAATGCGAAATCCTTGTATGGTTAATCCCCAAAATCATTTCTTCATGGAAACATAGGTCCTGATAGGAAAATTCAATAAAGTCTTGGTGCTTTCCTGCCAATTCCATCTTGTCGATGATTTTATTAAGGGTCTCCACTAATGCCTCATGGTCAATCTGAGAAAGACGTTGCAATACAAAGCTTTCAATCATAAAACGAACATCATTTAGTTCATCGATATCCTTTGACGTCAAGCCTAATACCACAGCACCCATCCTTTCTAAACGGATTAACCCTTCCACAGAAAGCGTTCTCAAAGCCTCTCTAACTGGTGAGCGACTCGTCCCAAATTCAGTTGCAATCTGATTTTCAGATAATAATGAGCCTGGATGAATACTGCCGCTAATAATTCGTAATCTTAATTCACTTACGATCTTTTCCCCAAGTGAAGCCCTTTGTAGCCATGATGATGGATACTGCATACTTTTCAACTCTCCCTATAAGTCTTCGCGAAAAGATTTCTTTCTTATAAGGTAAATATAGAGGAAAAAATCCAGAATGGAAATAAAACCTCAAAACACATAAGAATAGGGCATTTCGCCGTGTACTTGTATACAAGGTAAAGTTTACGGAATATTGATAATCCTGTCAACAAAAAATGTAAGCGTTCTTATTTCACCATAAGCAGACGGGAGGTAAAATCCAAATAAAATAAAAGCGCTTGCATTTTGAAAAATCTGTTTTATAATACTTGTATACATGTATAACTGTTCAACAAGGAGGTGAGATCTTGAACGAAACGAAGGAATTTCTATATCCCACAAAATGGCTTTCAAAAGCTTCCACTGGTGAGCGTGTAACATGTGAGCTTAGAATGCAAATTATTTCTGGTTTAATTGAAAGCGGTACCATCCTATCGGAAAATAAATTAGCAGAAGAATATAATGTAAGTCGTTCACCCATTCGTGAAGCTTTAAAAATGCTAGCCTCTGAAAATATGATCCGATTAGAAAGAATGGGCGCAGTTGTCATTGGTTTAACAAGGAAAGAGATAGAAGAAATCTATGATGTACGTATCCTAATAGAAACGTTTGTTTTTGAACGGCTTGTAAAAATAGATACGAATGGCTTAGTGAGAGAACTTAGTAAAATACTTGAAATGATGAAAATTGCCATAAAATACAAAGATGCCGATGAGTTTTCATTTCAAGATGTCTTATTTCATGAAACGATTATTCGTTCAATTGGTCATTCATACATTTTGCTGATATGGAATAATGCAAAACCTGTTATGGAAAGTTTAATTCTATTATCGATGCGAGCGCGTCTCGAAGAAAAATATGATGATTTTGAACGGATTGTGGAAAATCATCAGCTTTATATCGATGCCATAAATACAAAAAATAGAGATCTTATGATTAAGTCATTACATCAAAACTTTGATGATGTTCAAGGTAAAGTTGAAGACCTTTGGATGTCACAACAAATGCATTCTAGTGAGCAAAAAAACTAAGAAATAGTTGTATCAATGATCAAAGAGGTTTAACTAATAAAAATATATAAATATATATGGGGGAAATAGCATGCCATTAGTAATAGTAGCAATAGGGATTTTAGCTTTACTTGTATTAATCATGGGTTTAAAATTAAACACCTTCGTTTCACTTATCGTGGTCTCATTCGGTGTGGCCATCGCACTTGGAATGAAATTAGATGAAATCATCGCAACAATTGAGGCCGGATTAGGCGGAACTCTTGGACATATAGCACTAATCTTCGGACTAGGTGCCATGCTGGGTAAATTAATTGCAGATTCAGGAGGCGCGCAGCGAATTGCGATGACTCTCGTTAATAAATTTGGCGAAAAAAATATTCAATGGGCTGTAGTGGCTGCTTCATTCATTATCGGTATTGCTTTATTCTTTGAAGTAGGATTAGTTTTATTGATTCCAATCGTATTTGCCATTTCAAAACAATTGAAAGTTTCTATTCTATACCTTGGTATTCCAATGGGAGCAGCTTTATCTGTCACACACGGATTTTTACCTCCGCATCCAGGACCAACCACCATTGCAGGTGAATTTGGTGCCGATCTTGGCCAAGTATTACTTTACGGTTTTATTATTGCTGTTCCAACTGTCATTATCGCTGGTCCTTTATTTACAAAGCTAGCTAAAAAATTGGTTCCTGCATCATTTACAAAAACGGGTGATATCGCCTCTTTAGGTGAACTAAAAACATTTAAACTTGAAGAAACACCTGGATTTGGTATCAGTGTATTTACCGCAATGCTTCCTGTTATTTTAATGTCGATTGCTACTATTATTACGTTACTTCAAAAAACAATGGGATTTGCAGATAATAGTTTACTAGCCATTATCCGTTTTGTTGGCGGTGCATCTCCTGCCATGGTGATCTCTTTATTAGTAGCTATTTACACAATGGGATTAGCGAGAAAGATACCGATTAAAAACGTAATGGATTCTTGTACAGAGGCGATTTCACACATTGGCATGATGCTCTTAATCATTGGGGGCGGCGGTGCTTTCAAACAAGTATTAATTAATGGTCATGTAGGTGACTATGTAGCTGAATTATTTAAAGGAACTAATATTTCACCGATTCTACTGGCTTGGATTATTGCAGCAATCTTACGTATTTCATTAGGTTCTGCTACAGTGGCAGCCTTAACCACAGCTGGGTTAGTTATTCCAATGCTTGGTCAAACCGATGTAAACCTAGCTTTAGTTGTTCTTGCAACTGGTGCTGGAAGCCTTATCGCTTCACACGTGAACGACGCTGGTTTCTGGATGTTCAAAGAGTATTTTGGTTTAAGTATGAAGGAAACATTTGCAACATGGACACTACTTGAGACCATTATCTCTGTGTGTGGATTAGGATTTGTTCTACTACTAAGTTTATTTGTATAAATTTAAACTTGAAGCCTTTACGGTCAAAAACCCTCACTTCGTTTGAAGTGGGGGGTTTTTCTTTTATATGAGTTTATTAACCTCTATTTTCCAACTAATGTGTTTGGGGTAGAATAGAAGTGTGAAAGGATTTCGAAAGGTAGGAACAAGTAACATGCCAGAAAATAATCAGTCTCGTATAGAGCGAAAAAAAATACAACAAAGAAATTCAAATCAGAAAAAAAGCAAGAAGACACAAAAAAGATCGTGGAGAAAATTTCTCTATATTTGTCTCACGCTAGGAGTAGTTATGCTTCTAGCTGGAGTAGGCGCTTTCTTATGGATCATCAAGGATGCTCCTAAATTCGACGAAACACTATTAAAAGACCCTTTATCATCCCAACTATATGCTAGTGATGAGAAAACCGTCATTGCTGAGGTGGGTAAAGAAAAACGGGATGACATTCAAATTAATCAAATACCGGATGTCCTAAAAAATGCTGTTTTAGCAACAGAGGATGCTCGTTTTTATCAGCATCATGGAATTGATGTTAAACGTACACTTGTTGCCATTTGGACGAATATCACGACAGGTTCTTCGCAAGGTGGTAGTACAATCACACAGCAAATTGTGAAAAATTCCTTCCTGACCATCGATAAGACGCCAAAAAGGAAGATTCAAGAATGGTATTTAGCTATTCAATTTGAAAGAAAGTATAGTAAAGATCAAATTCTAGAAATGTATTTTAATAAAAATTTATATGGCAGTGACGTCTATGGAGTAGCAAAAGCAGCGGAACGATTCTTCGGATTAGGACCAGATGAGTTAGATAAATTAACACTTGAACAAGCTGCATTACTTGCAGGTATACCACAAAGTCCAAATAACTATATTCCTACTGTTGAAGAGAATCTTCAGGCTGCAGAAAAACGCAGAAATATGGTTCTTTACTATATGAATAGACATGACTATATTTCTAAAACGGATATGGAAAGAGCACAAAAGACACCCATAGAAGAAACTTTACATATTCAACAAAAATCAACAAATAAATACCAGGCATTTGTTGATACTGTGATAAAAGAAGTTCAAGCAAAAACAAATAGGAATATTTTCGAAGATGGACTGAAAATCTATACTACCCTTGATCCAGAGATTCAACAAATAACAGAGGATGTCCTTTCAACAAATAACTATATTGACTATCCAAATAATAATAAATTGCAGTCAGCGGTTGTCATTTTAGATACACAAACGGGTGCCATCAAAGCCATTGGCGGCGGAAGAAATTATCAAACGGGTGGATATAACTATGCAACATCAATTAAACGCCATCCGGGTTCTACGATTAAACCAATACTTGACTATGGTCCAGCTATTGAAAAATTCAAATGGTCTACAGGTCATATTTTAAAAGACGAAAAGTATCAATACTCAAATGGCACCGCCATTCGAAATGCAAACCGTTCCTATGCAGGGAATAAAACCATAAGAGAGCACCTGGCTTGGTCACGAAATATACCAGCATTAAAAGCCTATCAAGAAGTTGGGGCAGATTATGCGACAGATTTTGCTAATAGCCTGGGGTTTCCTATTACAGATACACAAAAAGCCAATGAATCCAATGCGATTGGGGCCATTGATGCTGCGTCGCCACTGATTATGGCGGGCGCATATGCGGCATTTGGAAATGGCGGTTATTATACTGAACCCTATACTGTCACAAAGATAGTATCTTCTGATGGAATAGAAAAAGAATTAGCTTCTAGTAAAAAGAAAGTAATGGAGGATTACACGGCGTTTTTAATCACAGATATGTTACGTACTGTGGTGGACTCAGGAACAGGTGTCAAGGCTAATCTATCGAACATTGATTTAGCTGGAAAAACAGGAACAACAAGCTTTGATCAGTCTGCCATCAAGAAATATGGCCTGCCGGAAAATGCGACAAGAGATGCTTGGTTTGTAGGCTATACACCGCAATATACGGGGGCGGTTTGGACAGGTTACCCGGAAACTAAATCGTCAGATGACTATTTAGGAAGTAAAAGTGCGGATATTTCTAAGTTAGTGTTTAAAGCCATCTTGTCACGATCAGCTACAAGCACTGAGAAATTTAAACAACCAAGCAGTGTTGCAAAATCGGGCAAGGAATACTATGTGAAAAGTGGGGAAAAGCCAACACCACCTAAGCCTAATAGCCCGACCAATGTTCAAGCAAACTATGATGAAGCTTCAGATAGTATTCAATTATCATGGGACTATTCTAACGAAAGTAGTTCAGAAACCACATTCGAAGTTTCATATACAGTAGATGGGAAAACAACTAATTTACCAGCTGCGACTGACATGCAAGCCATTCTTCAAAGCCCTGAGAAAGGGAAAGCTTATACATTTACTATCGTTGCGATCACGGATGGGGCTAAAAGTGATGCAGCTACTACTTCAATAACCGTTAAGGAAACAAAAGAGATGCCAAGCAGTCCAAGTGATTTAAAAGCTCGATATGATAAAAAATCTAATAGCATTGAGATTAGTTGGAAAAAATCCAAGAGTCAAAATGTTAATTATACAATCACATATACGGTGAATGGTAGTACACAAACACTAACAACCCTATCTGAATCAAAGGCCACGTTGAGCAACCCTCAACCAGGTCAAACCTATGTCATTACTGTAGTCGCATTTAACGAAGTGGGTAGTAGCGAACCAGCATCAGTTTCTGTTACGGTTGATACTGCTGACCCTGGTGACGACAATCGGGATGACCATGATGGAGCAAAGGATACGAATAAAGGAAAACCTTAGGTTGTGAGTATTGATAATAATATATTAAGTTGATTTACTTTAAGCAGTCTTTATGGCTGCTTTTTTGTGTTCAAATTGGAACATAAAACAATACGAAAACTCAATCAGGAGTGACTGCCACATCCGTTTTTAAACAAGTAAATGAGGTTTCGGATGCTAAAAAAGTCAATATGTCTCTTTAGGATTGAAATGGCCAATACCCTTTAATTCATAGTCAAAAAATTTAAGAATAAGGTCATTTTCCGTTTCAATACAGTAATATGGATCAATGTTAGCTTTTCCACCTTGCAGCATATTTGCGAGAATAGGTGAGAAAAGCGGTAAATCGGTCAGGCTTAAATGTTTCGCACCTTTAAAATGAGTAGTATAAGCGTCTTTGAATTGTTCATTGTTGAGTTGGTTCGCTACATAAATCGGCGTGCTATCAAGCTGCCCCCACACATCATCAGAATATATGTTAAAAATCGGGGTTGTGTAAGCTTTGCTATTTGCTACAAAACTATCGTTTTCTTTTTTATAAACCAGCTCACTAAAGAATGGAGCATCAATATTAACGACTGCATCTATATCATCACGTTCTCTGCCCAGCCACACACTTGCGGCGCCGCCCATGGAGTGCCCGAACACACCAATTTTGTCTGAATTGATACGTTGGTAAACGGGGGTAGTATCACTTTTTTCTTTTTCAAGGATTGTATCAATAACAAAATTCATATCGTCTGTTCGTAGCTTCATCCATTTTTGGATAAGTTCATTGAGTTCTTCATTCGTATATACGCCTTCAGTGTTGAGATTGGTGATTTCACGGTTATAGTCCGAATTAATTGTCGCTACTGTTCCATCATCTGATTTCGTATAAAAAGAGTGGTACGGATGGTCGATCGAAACCACTACGTATCCGTGGCTTGCAAGCTCTGTATAGGTAGAAGCATTACTTACTTTAATGCCAGATGCCCCATGTGAAAACACCAATAGAGGGTATTTTTCATCAGCATTCTTGGGATACCAAAATTCCACATTCACAAAACGGTTGTCTCCTTTGTCAGAAAATTCCTCTACGCGATTTTTATCAACGTAAGTGTAAGTAGCGGTCGCGACACTATATTTGCCTGTCACTTTTGGTGAAGGATGCTGCGGAAAAACACTGGCAGGTACAAAGGCAATGACTGTTGCGACGACCATAAAAATGGTTTTCCAGACGACTTTAGAAGTTTTGTATTTTTTAGGAGTTGTATTTTTACGGATCAGAGAAACCGTTCCCTTTACTGCTAAAAGGAAAAGTAGGATAGCGGGTAAGACCCAGCGTAAGCTCCACACAATCACCGATGAAAGCGTGAGAATGACAAAGCCCAAAAATATAGCAATCCTAATCCCATTCTTTAGTTTTTTATGGTTTTGTTTCGTTACGATCGAGTAGATGGCAAAAGAAAATTCAAACATCAATGCAATCAATAAAAATAAAGTTCCCATAGTGGTAACCCCTCCACTTTCTAATAATTTTCATGAACTCATCATAAAAAAATCCTGAAAGGAAGTATATAGAAAAACAGTAAGTTGTATCCACAGGCCAATAAGATGCAAAAAAGCGGTAAGCTTTTTTGCTTACCGCATAATTATGTGTTGCAGATTTGATTATTGAGGAACGTCTTTCTTCCATGCGTTTAGTTTTTCGTTGATTTTTTGTGCCTCTTTTTGATCCTTTTTCCAGGACAGGAAACGAACGATGAAATAGATGACGGAAATTTGCACGGCCAAAATGATTCCATCTGATGGACTTTCCACAATTCCAAAAACACTGCTAAGGGCAATCAATAGAACCTCCAACGTGAAAAAATGAAGGATCATTCTAATACGCATATTTTTTTCGCTTAAGTCATTAGGAGAATACAAGATAAATCCTATTAATGCACTTAAAAAGGCAAAGGCCATAATGATATAAATGGACTGCAAATCGAAGGCTTCATCAGGGTAATACATTTGTCGCAAAATAGTAATGATAATAATGATGAGTGCGAAGATAAGTAAGAAATCCTTAATGATCTTTTTTACAAATTCGGACAGCTTCATATGTATCCCTCCGTTATAATCCAAGCATCTTTTTAAGGACGGGCACATATTGTCTTGATACAACCGCGCGCTCCCCGTTATCAAGCACCGCTTCGAGACGGCCGCTAATGGACGGATGGATAGAAGAGATTTTAGCTATGTTCAGAATCGTCGATTTGGATGCACGAAAGCAGTTCCTACCGTTGCATAGTTCCTCTAATTCATAAAGCTTTTGTTTGACCTCATAAACGTTGTCCTTGCAGTAGCTAAAAACCTTTCCGTCAACAGCTTCGAAATAATAAATCTCACTCAGCTTAATACGGTGAACTTTATCATTGTGGTATCCGAGTAGGTTGAAATCTTCCGTCTTCAGCTTGTTTACAATTTCATAGACTTCGTCATCCACCTCATGGCACCTAATGAGGATTTCTTCTGCCAGTTCTTTGTTTATTTCTTCGATTGAAATTTTCATATTTTCACCCACAAAAATTCAAATTGTTCGTGCTTCTACTAGCACAATTTGATTTGGATATTTTTACATCTTTCAGACAATTCCATTATAACACATCCATATACAATCCTTTTTGCAGTACTCAACCTTTAAAAAAATTACACTTGATACATAGAAAAACTATGTATATAATATTTGTAACTACATAGAATTATGATGTATATAAATATAGGTGGATGGGTGAGACCAAAATGTTAATGACAGAACGATGTGAGTTAATGGCTGTTTCTGAAAAGGACTATGAATCGATATTGATGTTGTATATGGATGAAGATGTACGCAGGTACCTGGATGGAACAGTTGATGAGATATCGTTTGCTATAAGATTTCAAATGATGTTGGAATCCAATCATTATTGGACAGTTAGACTGAAAGAAACAAATGAATTCATTGGGTTAGTGTGCTTGGATACAGGGCATGACAGAATCAACACAGAGATTGGCTATCAGTTTTTACCTGTTTTCTGGGGAAAGGGGTATGCGAAAGAAGTCATCGAGAAGGTAATTGAATATGGCTTTCATTCCCTAGAGTTAACAACCATCATCGCTGAAACCCCAACTCTAAATGAACGGGCCTGCAGGCTGTTAAAAAGAGTGGGGATGAAATTTGAAAAAACAATGAAGAGGTTTGGCAGTGATCAGTCTATGTTTAGTATTCAGAAGGGGGCTTGGCACCGGGTGAACAGACTTGTATATAAGTAATATTACTTTTCGGATCAATCGGAGTGAACCGTATCATAAGTAAATGAGGTTTTTATTCTATACAAAGAAATAAATGACACCTAGACTGCACTATGTCTAGGTGTCATTTATTTTGTCATGAGATGTATCCGAGGTCTAAAGAAACGGTGTTAGGAAATTTTGTCCTGGCAAAGAGCTTCACTCAAGTTAGTTTCATTGTTTTGGTCACTTGATTCGGATTTATAAAAATCTTGTTTATCCAAGAATACAGTGGCCAAGGTACCCCCAACTAGACCCCAGAATGGAGCTCCGATATGGAGAATAGAGATCCCAGAGATTGTGATTATAAATGAAAAGAGGGCGCCTGATTTGAATGGACCAGAGAAACTCATTTTCAAAGAGTCAACCAGTACACTAATCATGGCGACGCCACCTAGTAATTGAATTAATGAGGCAGGAATGACATGTGGAATTTGCGAAGCTATTGGAGAGAATAGAGCTAATAGACAGGATAATACTCCTAATACAATAGCAGCGACATACCTATGTTCATGTTTGCCTGATTCTTTATTAACAAGTAAGCCGGTCATGGGACCTGCAATACAGGCTGGGTGGCCCCCAAAAAAAGCATTTATAATGGTACCGATTCCGCTCCAATTGGTCATGGCATTGATCGGTGGACGATAGCCATGGGTCTCTAACATAGCAATCCCTTGGGCATTTTGAATGGCAATAACCGTTAAGACTAATGGAATGACAAGTTCCCCTACAACGGAAAAACTAAATGATGGGATGATAAAATGGGGAATGCCCATTGTTATATGGAGAGGCTGTACAGAAACGTTCGGCAAAAATTTAAGACAAAGAATTGCTGCAATGATCGCCCCTAATATAGGCGGAAACTTTTTTGAAAATCGTAAGAAAAAAGAAAGAGCAAGAAAGACAAGTAACGGGATTCCGTTGAGTAAAGGGTTTTTTACAACCGAGCCGATCATTTCAGTTCCGAAAGGGAGTAAGACGCCTGACACCATCCCCATCATAACTGGCATAGGCAAAACCTTCATCAATTTTGTAACAAGGCCAGATAATCCTAAAAGAAAAATAAGGATCCCGGTTATAATATAGGCACCAACCACTTGGTTGAAAGAATAATGGGTTAAGCTTGAGCCGACAAGAATGGCTCCAGGTATTGAAAAGGCATAGCCTATGGGTTGCCCATAATATAAGGAAACGATGAGCGTTAGGAGTCCCCCCATTCCATAAATGGCGAAAATCCATGAGCTGGTTATGCTACCAGACAAATGACCTTTTGCAGCAGCTTGTAAAACAATTAATAATGGTCCTGCTGAACCAAAAAGCCAGGCCACAAATCCATTCGATATATTCCCAACCGATAAAAGCTTTGGAAATTGTATGGTATTTTTTTTGAACAACAAAGTCACTCTCCTTCAACTTATGAATTACACTACATCTTAGTGTATACTTAATTTATCGATACTTAAAATATCTGTTTTATCTTTTTACTATATCTTTTGGGTATGATGGGGGTTTCATCTTGGATATTCGACAGTTAAAATACTTTGTCACTATAGCAGAAGAAGGTAAGATCACGACCGCTGCAAAGAAATTAAATATTGCTCAACCCCCTTTGAGCAGACAACTCAAACAAATGGAAGAAGAGCTAGGCGTCACTTTATTTGATCGAGATAACAAAAGTCTTAATTTAACCTTGGAGGGGGAAAGATTACTTCTTCGAGCAAAAGAACTTTTAAATAAACTTGATGAAACAATGGTTGAAGTTCAAGAATTGAGGAAAGACGCCAGTGGGATTTTATCTGTTGGATCCAATCTTTATTGTGCATCTTTAATTCTTTCTAAGGTGGTAGATATTCGTGAGAAAAATCCTGGTCTTACTTTCAAAGTATGGGAAGGTGAAACGATTCATCTCATAAAAATGTTATCTAAACGTCAGATTGAGATTGCGATAACAAATAGTCCAATAACAGAAAATAGTATCTCACAAATAACATTGGAAAGTGACCCATATGTGCTTGTTTTGCCTGAAAAATGGACGTGGAGTGGATCAGAACAATGCAGGTTAGAGGAAATCATCAATTTGCCATTGATTCTTCTGCGACCAAACTATGGTTTAGGTGCGTATGGACAAATTGTCAATGAATTTCAACGGTTAGATTTAGAACCAAATATACTGTGCGAATGTCAGGATTTAATTATGTTACTTGGTCTCGTTTCATCGGGGTTTGGTGCAACGATCTTACCGCTCTCGTTATTATCCCTCCATTCATTGGGAGGATTGAGAGTCATTCAGCTAAAGGATCAGACCTTAATATCTGAACCCAAAGTAATTTGGAGGAAGAATAGTTACTTATCAAAAGCAGCAAAAGAATTTTTAAAACTTTTTTAGACACAAAAAATTATTTACTCAAAAGTAAAAAACTTAAACGTTGAAAAATGGAAAATAAAATGAAACAGGTATTAGTTTTGACTGTGTTAAAGTAGATCTTTAAATGGAAAATAAAATATATTCATGGTTTTATAACCTCATTTAGATTCGTTACGGAGAGCCTTATCATAAATAGAGGTAGTTTTTGGAAAGTAGTGCCTGCCTCCACCATTTTTTTGTCGATAACTTCGACATTATTTGGGGGTGACCGGCACTGTTTTTTTATTTTGCGTGCTAAGGTTTCAAGAACTAATACCAAATATCATCCTTAGAAACAGCTTCTTACTATACAAAAATTATAAATGATGTAAGCCTGCTTTAAATTCCGGTTCACTGGTATTTGGTAGAAACCAAAGTGTTTTCATTTCAATATCTTTTTCTAAAAACATATCCTTCAGTTCTTCAATAAAGATCCCGCGTGTCGGGTCACATGATGGGCTGCTTTGAATGCCAAGCAATCCAACAATTTCATAGCCGTTTTTGAGATATTCTTCCGCTTGCTGTAAAACGGGCCGTAAAATTACCCGGCAATGTTTCCGATATTCGGGGGTATTATATTCCTCATAGGTCATCGAAGGACGATTTAATCCATGAAATGTAAATTCTGGGCATGGCAATTGTAAAAAACCATAGCCTTCCCTCATGGCCCAATCCACAGCGGAAAGGACAGCACCCGCTGCCCTTGCCTCATCATCTATAACCGTATTTTGATTTAAAATACAATGGGAAACTAGTAAAATCTTTTTACTACGCTGCATGGTTTTTTTCCCTCTTAATAATCCTTGATAAGAATGGCATACGACCAATCATAAACAGGACAAGGAAGCAGGTAATAATTTTATCCACCAAGTTTCCTGTTATGCGTGATATGAATGTCGACGCAAATACACTTTCACCTGAAGATCTTAACCATAAAACAACTAAATCCATCCCGCTGCCGTTTAAACCACCATAAACGGCAACGGCAATCGGAGTACCGATTAACGGCGCAACAATTGAAATAATGAGTCCTGTGATTAGGGCAACATACCATTTGGTAAAATCGAACTTCCTTGCGATGAAACCTGCAACCAAAGCAATGGCAATATTGACAAGTCCAAAGAATATGGCCGAAGCACCCGTCGTCGCACCGAGGACAACATTTGTAAGTCCTCCTGTCAAAACACCCCACCATGGGCCAAACAATACTGAAATTAATACTGTTCCAATCGTATCAAGGAACAAAAGGGGAATTTTCATTGTCGATACAACAGTACCCAAAACCACATTTAGAGCAATCCCCATTGCAGAATAAGTTAATATCATTGTTTTGCCTGTTTTCATTTTTTCTCCTCCGACCTTAAAGATAAATAATGTCTAAACTAACATTACAACCGTCCCCATGGTTCCCAATCAAGGTAATGTAATTACTTCATATTTTGCAGCTAATTCAATAAAACGGGCCATCCCGCTAATTTTTCCCGCTGCAAGCTTATCGTTTAGCTCATAAAAGTCTACGCATGTTTTACAAGCAAGAACGTCAACACCCTTTTCTTCCAATTCCCTTAATTGGAGAGAAACAAGCGAGCTTTCCGTTAGTGCGAACACACCACGGTTCAGGCAAAAAACAGCCGCAGGCAGTTCTTCCTTTTGCTTAAGAATAGTAAAAAAAGTTTCCAAAATGCCTTCACCCAGTTCTGTTTCTCCTTTTCCAAGCTGATCTGAAGCAAGTAAAATTACCTTGTTTTTCAATTTCTCCACCTCACTGAATTAATAATACTAACAAATGCCCGGAGAGACCCAGGGAATCTATGGACTGTATTTATTCACTAATATAATGGTTAATTTATCCATAATGCAATTCTAATTATCGATTAGATAGATTAATATGAATCGTAATATTGGATGCGTGGACGCGTGTTACATAATAGTATTTTTTCATATTCAATACTCAATATAGAGGATATTTGATAGAATAAGTATTTTCATATAAAAATATTCAATTGAGGTGAATTGCTTGAATAAATTAACCAGTAAAGAAATCCTGTTTATTGGCTTAATGTTATTTTCAATGTTATTCGGTGCAGGAAATTTAATTTTTCCAGCCTATTTGGGACAGGCTGCTGGAGAAAATGTATGGCATGCAGTTATTGGGTTTATTATTTCTGATGTGGGTCTTACAGTATTAGCTTTTATAGCGATTGCAAAATCAGGAACATTCGTTGCGTTAACTAATAGAGTTCATCCTATTTTTGCTTTACTATTCCCCATGGCGATTTATTTATCAATAGGACCTGGACTTGCCATTCCGCGTGCAGGCAGTCTTGCCTATGAAATGGGAGTGAAACCCTTTTTACCAAATGCAATCGAGTCTTCACCGATCGCACTTTTGGTTTATACTACTGTATTTTTTAGTATTGTCTTTTGGTTTGCAAAATCGCCATCTAAATTAGTAGACAGATTTGGAAAGATTTTAACACCTTCTTTATTAGTTTTAATCATGATCGTTTTTATCAAGGCTTTATTTACTGATTTATCCAGCTTTAAAGAAGCAACATTATCTTATAAAGAGAATCCCATCTCTCAAGGATTTTTAGATGGATATCAAACCATGGATGCCATTGGTGCGTTAATTTACGGAATTATATTTACCAATATTTTTAAAAGTAGAAAAATAACCAAGCAATCATTACAAGTAAAATATTTAGCGATATTTGGACTTATTTGCGGCCTGCTTTTATCTATTTGTTATTTTATTATTGGATACTTAGGAGCTTCCGCTTCAATACCAGGAAAAGTTGATAATGGAGCGATTGTTTTAAGTACGGTATTACAGCAATTGTTCGGACAGAGTGGAACAATTGTTTTAGGATTAATTTTTACACTTGCTTGTTTATGTGTTTGTATAGGATTAATCACATCATGTGCTCAATACTTTTCAAATATTTTTCCTAAATTATCTTATATAAAATGGGCAATCTTTTTATGTGTGATTAGTGGTTTTGTAGCAAATCTTGGTCTCTCTCAAATATTAAAAGTATCTGTCCCAGTGCTCGGCTTAGTGTATCCAATGGCAATTACACTAATCATTTTAGGTCTATTACATGAGAGATTACCTTTTAATAATCGCCCCGTATATTTCATGACAATCGGCCTTGTTGGTCTATTTAGCTTAATTGAAATCATCAATTCGACATTTTTAAATGGTTCATTTTCAGATTTATTATCAAATGTCCCTTTGCAGATTGAGGGCTACGGCTGGGTGATTCCTGGTTTACTGGGTTTAATAATAGGAAGCATTTTTGAAAAATTAATGGATAATGAGGAACCCACTGTTAAGAAAGCAGCATAAATACGAAATAAATAAAAGCTAGGTTAGTCTAGAGACCTACCTAGCTTTTTAAACAAATCTACTTTCACTATTTCTCTCTATAAGAACCTACCAGTAGCTTCCTATGGTTAATTCGTAGGACCACTGTCAACATTGGCTTCGATGGTACTTTGAATGTTTGTTGATACCGAGGAAAGGAAGTTATAACCAGTCAAAGACTCAATCGTATCCACACTTACTCTATAGTAGCCCCAAGGTTGACTGGAAACTGTTTGGTCATTCGGCAACAACACAGCTATTACTCTAGTAGAAGTTGTTACACGGCTAACATCATTATTCCCATTAGGCAATACGACGATCACCTTCCATGTTTTAGCTGGCACGACAACTCCATTCCCAACAGTCGTCATATATCCATTTGACCCGGTACCCCCACTTCCGTAACCTCCGGAAATAGTATATAATTCGTTTCCGGCTGAAACCAGTTTACGGGAATAGGATTCTAGACTTGCCCAAGTTACCTCGTTATTTTTTGGAGCTTGAGGAATCATATTGGTCATCAGAAATGTTGCGGAATTGTCATCAACAGAAGCTGTTCGATCTTCTGATGGACACATGTGTCCCCTGTCGAATCCGCTGCCTGAAAATTCAGTGGATGTAACCCGATACCATCCTGTCGGAAGTAATGTATCCGCACGAAAATTATCTTGACGCGGTGTGCTTCCAAGATCAGATGAACCTAAATGCCAGCTTACCCAGTTGGGCTCGTGTTTGCTATTATTGTAAGAAAGAGTATATTGTAGCTTGGTCATTAAATAATTATTGGAATTGGATACATCAGCTGTAGCCCCACTTGGATTCCCTAATCCCAAATTATCATTATCAACGCCTAATGCTGGTTCAGCAGGAGAAGATGAATTTTGAGGGTCCAAGCTGCTTGTGATCACCAAGTCGTTAGCATTATTGTTTGTGTCCCAACCATTCCCTTGACCTTGTACTGTGCCGCTGTTATTGTCTTTACGTTCTGCACTTGTCGTATTGGAAAGAGTCCCAACTGGAGTAGTTTCTGAATCATTGGCAGAACCAAAGCCTACAAAATCCACAACATTTGAATCAGTTGAACCTGAAACCGAGGTAGTGACCTTAGCCAAAGCAACTTTTCCACTACTTGCACTTAAGTTGATGGTACCTGTTACATCAGCAGTAGGTAAATCAACCGTTCCTCCACCGCCGCTTGCTTCTTTAATTAAATAGTACTGATGTGCACCAATGCTTCCTGTTAAATTTGTAATGCTACTGAATGTACTCGTTCCAGAGGCATATTGGACCGTCCACCCGGTTAAGGTAACACTGGAATTAGTAGGGTTGTAGAGTTCAATATAATCATTTTTGTAGGAAGCACCACTATTTCCGCCTCCACCATAAATTTCACTGATGACAATATTCGTTCCTACAGCTGCTTGTGAATGTGGAATAAATACATTCCCTATAGCAGCTACAAACACCAAGCACATACTTACAAGGTAGGCTAACTTTCTCTTTCCTCTTTTAGTTAAAATGGCTTTTTGTACCGATTCACTTTCAAACATATAGCAATAACCTCCTACTGAATTTTAGGAAACATATTGGTAGAAAAATTTGTAAGTCAAGACATGGATAATAAAATAATCGTGATACTCAGAAGAGAAATCTTGCTGAAAAGGTATATTGCACAAGGTAAGAGTAAAAAGATAATAGCCAGTGTACATTTTATGAATATGAGCAAAAAAAATATAATTACATTCATTTAAAATAAAATGGATTTACACGAAGGTTTTCAACTAGAGGTCTATCTTAAGTGTAAAAAGCCTTACAAGAATTCTGAGCACCTCCTACAATTATTTTTAAATTTGAATCCGTTCGCTGAAAGAACATAAACCATCCTCTCGACAATACGAAGGAGTCCAAAGGTCATTCAATCAGCTATTACCCTTCCCTTTTTTCACGCCACACTCCACATGGTTTGGATACGAGCCACAGGTATGTATTGTGTTCACCTTGCTTAATTTGACAATAGCATAAATTGCGTCTAAATAGATTTAATTTTTAGCAAATTAAATCTATTTCTAATAGTAAATGTAAAACTATGTAATAATTGTGAGATTCTAATTCTGCAATTGCATGACATATTTCTTTTTTATTCATATAGAAAAGCATAAAAAGCAAAGAGACACTTCGTAAAAAAGAATGAAGTGTCTCTTTGCTTTATATTTAATCAAAATAATGAGTTACTGTTAAAGTTGGCATTTAATGAATGGTAAAATTTTATTAATCAAAAAGGTTCTTTTTGGAGTGAAATGGCCAATGCCCTTTCATTCATAGTTAATACACATCACGTTGATAACGTCCTTGCTTCTGCATATCTTTAAGATACGCTTCGGCTGCTTCACGATCCATTGTACCTTCCTGTTCAATAATGGTAATAAGCGTGTCGTTGACGTCTTTCGCCATATGTTCCTTATCCCCACAAACGTAGAATATAGCTCCTTTTTCAATCCATGCAAATAATTCTTTGCTATGTTCGATCAATTTATGCTGGACATAAACTTTTTGAACCGCATCGCGGGAAAATGCCGTATCAAGTCTTGTTAATACCCCATCTTGTTGGTATTGTTCCAACTCGTTTTGATAAAGAAAATCCGAGGCAGCATGCTGATCCCCAAAAAACAGCCATGAACGGCCGGTTGCTTTATTAACTGCACGTTCCTGGATAAAAGAACGGAATGGTGCAATGCCCGTCCCAGGACCAACCATGATAATATCTGTATCTTGGGAATCTGGCAAATTGAAGTGTTTATTAGCTTGAACAAAGACTGGAAGCGTATCCCCTTCCTGAAGACGTTCAGCACATAAAACAGAACAAACGCCTTTTCGGTCACGTCCATGCGCCGTGTAGCGTACTGCACCTATCGTTAGATGAACTTCATCAGGATTTGCTGTAAGGCTGCTTGCAATTGAATAGAGACGCGGCGTCATTTTTCTTAATATAGAAACAATGTCCTGGGCAGAAGCCTTCCATGGACCAAAATCACGTAACATATCAAGCAAATCACGCCCATAGCAATATTCCTTTAGTTGGGTTGAATTCTCAACTAACACAAGGTTTTGAAGCAATTCATTTTCAGTAAATGCTGCTGCTTGTTGTAAGATTTTCTTAGTCAGAAGTGTAATTTCAAAGTAAGAAGTCAGTGCTTCCTTTAACGGGAGGGTCTCACCTAGCTTACTAACAGTTACAACCGATTCTTCATCCCAGCCCATTACCTCAAGAAGAGAAGCGACAAGTTCCGGATCATTTGCCGGCACAACGCCAAGTGCATCACCCGGGTTGTAAGAAAGACCTGAATCTTTTAATGATAACTCAATGTGTCTGGTTTCCTTGCTAGAGCCAGTTCCATTTAAATTACTATTTTTTAGAACTTTTGCTCGAAATGGATTAGTCCGTGAAAATGGTTTTTCACTTTTGGTGCTTTTCGGATTTTCCAATGTAAGTTGCATATCATAACCTCCAAAAGTAGTCTATAACTAGAATACCACAGAGTTGGGAAATCAGATGTGGAGTTTGACACACAATGGACAATCATTTTTAATCCGGCTTTAAATAATAGGCTCTGTTAAATTTGCCTGTTGATTTCCGCTCCAGGCACTTCGCTTTCCGTGGGTGTTTCGGCGAGCCTCCTCGGCGCTTGCGCCTGCGGGGTCTCCCCTGAACCATACTCCCACAGGAGTCTTCGTGCCTTCCGCTCCAATCAACAGGGTGTATAAATCAACACTGTTCTTTAACACAGCCAAATAATAAGAATCATTAGGGTGCCTGGCACGGGGTGAACAGTATCGTATATAGGTAATGGTTTACCAAATGCTTTTTTGTAAATAATAGGATGGTTAAACAATAAATAAAGGAGGCCTTGTATGCCACAGGATCGAAAAGAAGAAGTTCAAAACGATGCATACGAAGGAAAAGGGGGCATGCCAGATAAGCAACAATGTCTACCGCGTCATGTGCAAAGGGAGCTGCCTCACGAATTTTCTGTTAATCCTCTGTTTGCCCGTGAAGGCGAATTAGCCGTTCCGCGCTTTAACATGCCTGATGAAGGCATGTTACCCGAAACAGCGTATCAAATCGTCCACGATGAAATTGCTCTTGATGGCAATGCACGCCTGAATCTGGCAACATTCGTTAGCACATGGATGGAGCCTGCTGCAAAAGACTTATATGCCAAATCATTCGACAAGAACATGATTGACAAGGACGAATATCCGCAGACAGCCGCAATAGAGGAGCGCTGTGTCCGAATTCTCGCCAACCTCTGGCATTCGCCCAACCCCCTTACGACGATGGGCGTTTCAACCACTGGTTCTTCAGAGGCATGTATGCTCGGGGGGCTTGCGTTAAAGAGACGATGGCAAAATGCACGAAAAAGAGAAGGGAAGCCGGCGGATCGGCCCAATATCGTATTCAGTTCCGCTGTTCAAGTTGTTTGGGAAAAATTCGCCAACTATTGGGAGGTCGAACCACGGTATGTGAAGATTAGCCCAGAGCATCCACATTTGGATCCCCAGGGGGTCCTAGCTGCAGTGGATGAAAATACGATAGGTGTGGTACCGATTCTTGGTGAGACTTATACCGGGCTTTATGAACCGGTTGCCACGATTGCGAAAGCGTTGGATGATTTACAGGAGAGGACGGGCCTCGACATTCCTATGCATGTGGATGCGGCTTCGGGAGGATTTATAGCACCGTTTCTTCAACCAGACTTGGTCTGGGATTTTCAATTACCCAGGGTGAAGTCCATCAATGTATCTGGACATAAATATGGACTAGTGTATCCTGGGTTGGGATGGATTATTTGGCGGGAAGCGGAAGATCTTCCTGATGACCTCATCTTCCGCGTCTCCTATTTGGGCGGGAATATGCCGACTATTGCCCTGAATTTCTCTCGTCCTGGGGCGCAAGTGCTCCTGCAATATTACAATTACCTGCGTTTAGGAAAAAGTGGGTACCATGATGTGCAAAGGGCATCTCAGAAAGTCGCTCTTTTTCTTAGCAAGGCTATTCAGGAGATGGCACCGTTCGAACTTTTGTCTGATGGTTCGGATATTCCGGTTTTCGCTTGGCGAATGAAAGAAGGGTACACATTAAACTGGAATCTTTATGATTTGTCTCGGCAATTGCGTGTGTTCGGTTGGCAAGTGCCTGCCTATCCATTACCGCCAGATATGGAAGAGGTGACGATTATGCGCGTGGTGGTTCGAAATGGATTTTCCATGGACCTCGCGCATTTGTTTTTGATGAACCTCAAACAGGCCGTCGCCTTTCTGGATTCCCTGGACGGGCCAATGCCACATGATACGAAATGTGATAACGGGTTTCATCACTAAGTGGAGCAAAAGAGGAGGTCTCAGTAGAGGCTTCCTTTCATTTATTGACCACCGTATAATGTGTTGGTGGGTGAATCGTAACATAAGGAACCACCTCCAATTGTTAGTTTTGTGTCTAACGATTGAAGTGCATTTCAAAAGTAAATGAGGTTTTTGTAAAAGTTTAGATAAAAAGTGATTTATAGATCAGAGATGGGTTTTGTAAATAATACTCCCGATGTGTAGGTTTTCCTAAAAAAGCGGCTCTGTTATAACTAATGTTGATTCACTGTGTTTGAAAAATAAGAGGTAAAATTCCGCTTAAATTGGGAAATACCCATATTTCCTTAAAAATAAAGGAAGTTTTTCCGTTTATATTATTTAAATCTTAGGATTTTGACTTATTTAAAGCAGTTAATCGGAATTTTTCCGCTTATATCTGCTTCTTAAGCTTTCTTTTTAAACATTAGCCGGAAATTCTCCGCCTATGAATTAGCAAACACATAAATAAAAATCAATAATGAATAATAACAGAGCCTAAAAATTAATAGAATTTTGATTCATACAATGATTCCTAAACTGAATTATTAATTAAATAAGAAACAGATCGTATATCAGTTCGCTGACTTCCAAGAATACTTTACCACCTATTACAATCTTCAAATGGGCATTTCTTTCTAAACAGGATTGGTAATAGAAATGGCAATTATAGAAAATTTCTTGTTTTTAACTAAATCCTATAAGTTCGTGTGTCGTAAAAAAACAGTAGATTTAATTACCTTTTATAAAAAAGTGGCCAAGTTATTGTCGAAATATAAAGAAAATAAATTGACAAAATTAAGAATTCTATTAAACTAAAAATAGTTCTATCCTCAAATTTTCTTTTTATGTTAGCTACTCTGCAAGTCTTTATTTGCCTTTAAATTTCTCCAATATAAGACACATTAAACTTCTTTTTTCACTCGCATTATTACTCATTAATTTTAAAAAACTTTCCGAAGTTCAAGTAAATAAATAATGGAGATGATTCATTCGTTGCATCGAGAATATGTATGCATTAAATGCCCATGTTGTGGATCTTGGTTTCCAAATTAGTTAAGCCATTTAGGCTAACTGTATAATTTTTGTAGTTTGTCCACTATATTTGTTTAAATGATTTATTGGCAATAGTTTTATTAAGGGTTCTGTAAAAGAGATGACCATTGGATAGGAGGAGGGATTCTATGGGATTTGAAGAAGAATACAAGGCCTTTTTGAACACTCACTTGCAGGCAAGAACCGGTGAACGGTTGCGGCGTTTACGAGAAGGTCACAACCAGGCCGAAATGTTGTTTTTGAAGCAAGTGTGGTGGCCCTTATTTCACCATTTTCGGCATTTGCATCCAGAATATGAAGTCAATGATTTCAAGGATGGCAAAAGGTATTTGGATTTTGCTTATATTCGTCCCGCCATCCGGATTTGTCTTGAGATCGACGGGTACGGTCCTCACTTAAAGAACATAAGCAGATGGAAATTTGCTGACAGCCTGGAACGCCAAAACCAGTTGGTGATTGACGGATGGACCGTGATCCGATTTTCTTATGATCAAGTTAAAGAGAAGCCTCGTCGCTGCCAACAAATTGTTCAGCAAGTGATTGGCCAATGGCTGGGGGATGAACTGGATCAGACCACTCTGTCCTTAGTCGAAAAGGAAGTGCTTCGGCTAGCGATCCGAAAAGGAGAAGCCATATCCCCTATAGAAGTCGAGAAGTATTTGAAGCTAAGTGACAAGACGGTAAAAAAAGTACTTTCTCAACTAGTCGATAAAAAGATGCTTATTCCCGCTTCTGGGATCGTGAGGGTCCGCTCGTATCGGTTGGGGGATCAGGTTAAGCACCCAATCTGATAAATAGACGGAGAAATTTCTCTTAATTAGTAAATAGGATTAATAATAGCTTAAATAGACGGAGAGATTACGCCTATTGACTCTAAAAACGTGAAAATGGGTAATTTTGCTTTGCATAATCGGAAAACCTCCCCTTATATACCCCGAAACGAGCTCTATTTTGCATCTAACCGAAAAATCTCCGCTTATTCTACTATCGCTGTTTATTCAATTAAGGATAAGACTTCTTATTTAAAAGAAGTGAGATGAGACGTGTTTTTTAATAAAGGGTGATTTGATTAAACTTTTTTTTGTTATTTTAAAAAAATACAAGAGAGCCTCATTAGATGCGTTACGGAGAACCTTATCATAATAGAGGCGGTTTTATAGTAGCTATAAATTGAGGTGATACAAATTTTTGTATCACCTTTTAGGTTGATTAATTTCGAAGGAGAAAAAAATGTATGCCAGGAGACTCTTTCTAATTTAGTGATACATGAATTGTTTGAATAAATTAACCAGTAAAGAAATCCTGTTTATTGGCTTAATGTTATTTTCAATGTTATTCGGTGCAGGGAATTTAATTTTTCCAGCCTATTTGGGACAGGCTGCTGGAGAGAATGTATGGCAAGCAGTTATTGGGTTTATTATTTCTGATGTGGGTCTTACAGTATTAGCTTTTATAGCGATTGCAAAATCAGGAACATTCGATGCGTTAACTAATAGAGTTCATCCTATTTTTGCTTCCTATTCCCCATGGCAATTTAAAGAAAAAGTAGCGTTTAGAAAATAGAAAAATTAAACGTTACACAAAAACCTTCCAGATTAATGACACAATCAGGAAGGTTTTTTAATAAACACTATTAATGTTGTGTGCTTCTTTTATTGCCTCTATGTAATTCAGCTTCATTTTTTAAGCCTGTTAGCAATGAGTAGCACATGGCGAGCATGATAATGGCAAATGGGAGTGCGGCGGCAATGGAAGCGGTCTGCAATACCTCCAAACCACCGGCGATCAGCAGAACAGCCGATAAAGCAGATTGGATGACACCCCATGTCATTTTTATTTTGTTAGAAGGATTAAGCGTTCCGCCTTCACTTAGCATCCCTAATACAAAGGTTGCGGTATCGGCGACAGTTATATAATAAATAGCGACCACGGCAAAACCTAAAATGCTTAATAGGGTGCTTAATGGAAGGTGGTCAAAGAAAATAAATATAGACAAGTTTATATTTTCGGCGATCTGTTTTGCCAAATCGCGGTTTCCGGGATCTTGAACAAGTTCAAGTGCTGAACCTCCAAATACGGACATCCAAAGACAGGTTCCAAGTGTGGGAACAATCAATACACCAACCACAAACTCCTTAATTGTCCTCCCTCTTGAAACCCGGGCAATGAACATGCCGACGAATGGCGCCCATGCAATCCACCAAGCCCAGTAAAATAAGGTCCAGGAAGCAATCCATTTCTCACCCTTTCCAAAAGGGCTTAACCGTAAACTCATTTGTAAAAAGTCACTTAGATACAGTCCTGTTGTATTGAAAAACACTTTAATAACGGTTAATGCTGGACCGACAATCATAATCAGTACAAGGATTGCCACTGAAAAGATGATAGCTGCGTTGGATAAGTACTTTATTCCTCTTTCCAAGCCTGTATTAATGGAAATAATAAAAAGAACTGTTGTGACCACAATGACAATAAGTTGGATAAATAACGTATTAGGAATGCCGAATATGTCATGCATACCTGCCGTGACCTGCATGGCCCCAAGCCCTAAAGAGGTGGCAATACCGAAAACTGTTGCAAAGATGGACAAGATATCGATTGTTTTGCCAATCGGCCCGTAAATCCTGTCGCCCAAAATGGGATGGAACGCTGAGCTGATAGCTGCAGGAAGCCGTTTATTATACTGAAAAAAAGCAAGGGCTAACCCTATTACAGTGTAGATTGCCCAAGGGTGCAAGCCCCAATGGAAAAATGTGTATTTCATTGCGGTGTTAGCTGCGTCAACAGTATAACCTTTCCCGTACGGAGGGGCTGTATAATGGGTTACTGGTTCGGCGACGCTCCAATATACAATCCCGACACCCATACCAGCACCAAACAGCATTGCCAGCCAGGAAGCGGTAGAGAAATCAGGTTTATCATTTCTCCTGCCGAGTCGGATATTACCGTACTTTGAGAATAACAAGTAGATAGAAAAAATAACGAAGAATAGAGTAGTACCGAGATAAACCCAACCAAGGTAATCAATTGAGCCATTATAAATGGCGTTGGTGACCTTGGTAAGATTATCTGTAAAAAAAACTCCCCAGAGAATAAAAATGAGGGTCAGCAGTAATGAGATAATAAAAACACTATTTTCTTTAAACTTATCCATAGAATCCTCCTGGCACTTAAAGAATACTTAAAATTACGATTTATTACTGTCAGTTATTAAAGGGATTGTATTGAAATTCCCACTTATCCGTATCCATTAACTCTTCATGGGGTACCTCTATACCGCCTCCAAGATAAATCGTTTGCCCTTTAATCGCAACCACCATAGCTTCGATTAACATATCACTATCCTTCTTTTTATATATGTCTCCCAACTGTGTGGATAGCTCGCCGTATGGATGAGTAATTTGTGGGCCAGCGTCATCGAAGTTTTCTTCAATATTTACCATATCTTTATAATCGATAGGATGACTGTCAGTAGCACGGCCAGGTACCATTAATAAATATTCGGTATGCTTGATCCCATCCAAATCGCTTGTAATGACCCCTTTGTTATCAACCGTTTCAACCACTTCAATTTCATTTAAGGAATAGTGATCCAGAGTATCAGGGGCCGGATTGTTAATTAAAATCAAATCCTCCGCTACAGGCTTTTGATTATTCCTAAGCGTATATACCTTATGATTATAAATAAAGCTGTCATTTTCCCTTGGAATGTATCTTTCCACACTTGCAGCATTGGTAATATGCTGTGTTAAATCCCTCAGCTTAATAAGATGAACGGATAGTTTATACATTGGTTTTACTCCATATACCTTGTGTAACTCATTGTTATAGTAAACAAATTGCCCTTTTCTTACTTGATACAGTTTCACGACTAAATCTCCCTTCAATCCATAGGTGGAGTAAATTTCAAAACAACATGGTATCTGGATGAATCGCATTCTTCTTTAGGATGCCTTTTTTCTAGAAAAACATGAAATTTGGTTATTAATAGTATTAAAGCTTTATTTCTTTGCGAAAAAAAAAACAGCACCCTCTAATTGATGGAGAGTTGCTGCTTGTTATTTCCTTGACGATTATTGGGGTGTTTTAAGATGTCGAGTGTTTTCTGAGATTTTCTATTTGTCAAAGAATTAATTCAACTGCTTAGGTCATGTAATGATCAATATAATAGTAAAAAAATTTCATTTTCTGTATTATAATAATCACTAGATAGTAAGACACAAACACTATTCACAAAAAAGACAATTGCAAAATGACTTCGGATTAGCGGTGAATGTTTTAGATAACATTTTGACTTCTATAAAGTCTAAATTTGAATGGAATGATTTTTAAATGAAAGTTAATATTGATGTGTTTATAAGTTATAGTTCAAGTGAATTTAATAATGTAAATGCGATAAAAAATATATTAGAAAAAAACAATATTAGCTGTTGGATGGCACCGCATAGTATTCCTGTCGGTTGCAGTTATGCCAATGAAATTCCTGCAGCAATAAGGAATTGTGGGATGTTTTTATTAATGTTGTCAAGCAGTTCCCAAAAATCTCAATGGGTTCAAAAAGAAGTAAGTTTGGCTCTCAGTTACGGCAAAACAGTATTACCTTTTATGTTGGAAAATTGCGAGTTGACTGAAAGTTTTAACTTCTACTTAACTGATGTACAACGTTATAATGCTTATGAATCTCAATCAGAAGTACTTAAGGAGTTAATAGCCAGAATTTCGAGGCAACCTACTCAACGAATAGATGTCAAGAATGATTCTATTGTTATCGGAAATCAACAGACCGTTACTAAGGCTGATGATATTTTGCTGAATAATGAAGACCGTGATATAAATGCATTGGGAGCATGGTTGTCAAAAAAAGAGCCTTTTGATGTAGATAGAATTTTAGCAGGCATTCTTACTAAAATTAGACGTGAGTATCAAAACAACCCGAATGCCCAATTTATCAAAAGCTGGTTGGAACAGCATTACGTGGACTCATTTAAGCTCGAAACCTTCTTATACACGTTATTTAAGATAGGCATCTATTCTAACAATGCAGCTGAAATTGATATACAAGTAGCTGTCATTTATATTCACTCCGGTGAGCGAGTATACACTAAACAGGCAAGAAAATACTTAGAACGTGCAGTTGCTATTTTATCCAAATCTCCATCATATGATGATTTAAAATTCAAGAAAATAGTATATGCAAAATGGCTTTTAGCCGTTACTTATAAACAAGAGAGAAACTATGGTTATGCAAGTGATATCTGCGAAGAACTGATTAACTTCATTAATGATGAGAATAAAATATTTGAAGTTCCCTTTGTGGATGCTCTTCTATTACCGCAGCGTGAACTTGCAGTTATAAATAAGGAAAGGGTTCTGTTTGATTATTTAATGGTACAGACTGATGAAATTCGTTATAATGTTAAAGAATTATTTCATACTCAACGTCGGATGTTGGAATTTTATATTCTCAACAACGACTTTGAGAAAGCCCAAAAACTTCTACCTAATCTACTTGATTCATTTTCAAAATGCGGAAATCATATTGACGCTATATATCAGATTGCTTTATATCAGAACCTTTTTGAATACTACATTTATATTGGCGAGAAAGAAAAATCCCAGCATTATTATAAATTGGCTTATGACAGTGCAAAAAGGAACTTTTGGAAGGGCAAACAACAAAAATTGGATGATATCAAGACTATTTATGAATAGTCACCTAATTTAATTTATTGAAATATTAGGGGGAGAATTGATATGTATGATTTTAACGCTGATGCAAAACTGTTGTGGGAATATCACCACTTAAATAATAAACTGAGTAAAAAAGATTGCATTTTGGCATTTGGGAGTCACGATACGCATGTTGCAGAAAGAGCAGCTGATTTATATAATCAAGGCTTTGCCCAATTTGTAATTTTTACAGGTGGTTTAGGTAAAATAACCAAAAACATATGGAAACAAACCGAAGCTGAGAAGTTTTCAGAAATTGCTATTTCACTAGGTGTTCCAAGAGATAAGATATTTATTGAAACAGAATCAACAAATACCGGACAAAATATTGACTTCTCTAAGAAATTAATAGAAAAAGAAAAGCTTATGTTTTCAGATTATATTGTGGTGGATAAACCATTTAAAGAGAGAAGAATATATGCGACCTTAAAAATGCAGTGGCCTACTCTTAATTTCATCGTAACCTCACCTCAATATTCTTATGAATCGTATTGCAGTTACTATAATGAATCTGTTGAATTGGATATTTCAGATTTCATAAATATTATGGTTGGTGACCTTCAAAGAATTGATTTATATGGAAAAAACGGCTTTCAGATTCCACAGGATATTCCTGAAAATGTTATGGAAGCTTATAAACGATTAGTTGGTAATGGGTTTGATAGACAACTTATTAAGGCATAATCATTTTAAATGACTTGCTAAATTATCTTGAAATCAAATTTACCGCGTGTAATATACCGCGTTTTTTTCGAAAAAAATTGCCTTCACCCCCGTCACGGTGAACATCTCATAAGTAAATGATCCTTTTGAAAAACAACAGCACCCTCAAATTTGCTAGAGAGGTGCTGTTTTGCTTACGTTAATATTCTCCTTTAATGACAAAATACGAGCCCCGAATGGTTCCAGCTAGTTTAGACTTCTGCCTAGCAAACTTAAACTTCGCTTCTAACTCCTTAGGTACTTCCATCCCTTCAGAAAGCTTAAAACCAACGGCCCGCTTCGGCTTAGGACCATCAATCGTATACAAGACGTTGACTGATAGACCATCCTCATAAAAGACGTAGGTCCAATTGATATTTTCTACTTGAAAACGCGAGGTTTCTAAAGGTTTAGCAGCAAACTCAATATCACGTTCTTCTTTCAAAATTCGGTTCACATAATCAAGTGTCTCCTGACTTTCGCTAGCTGGAACAACCGTAAATTCATGCTTGTATTTGTTCATAAAGTAACGGGCTTCATTCGCACGTAGACCAGCAATCGCTTCTGCTACAGGTGAAGGCTCTAAACCAACCGTAGACACATTTTTAAAATCAACGATATAGGACAATTCCATCGCTCCTTTTATTTCCTAACAACAGGAATCCACATTTCACCAAATACTAAGCCGTTTCGTTGCCCCATTATAACTGCTGTATTTGGCCCGCCAACATAGGCAAAATTCTTTGCTTCCGGCAGGACTTGACCAAAGGCAATGCCAGTAACCATATTGCTCAAATCTTCGGCTGTCGCTGCCTCTCCTTTTACAACCAGGTATTCTCCCTTTGGAAACTGGATCATTCTAGTTGCTTCTGGTATTGATTCTTCTGTCATGACGCCAGCATAATGCATCATCTTGTTATTCACCGCTTCATTTACGACAAAAATGTAATCATTTGTGGCTAAGGCTTTTAACTTATCAAGCGTACCATCTTCATTGACGGCCGACCAAAAGTCTGCCTTTTCCTTGTTTATGCCAGCATAGTCTGTGTAGTGGCTCTTCAGCTCTGTTCCAATACCTAAAACGGTGAAGCTATCTTTTTCTTCTAGGGTATAATCTGCCATATTCAAAACCTTCCTTTTTTTTAAATGAATCAAATGATTGTTTTTTCATCTGATGAGATTATAATAGTCTTTAATCATGTCAAAAAATGATACTGTTTAGGAGTTCCCAATGAAAAAAGTTGAACGAATTAATACTATTATGCGGTATATCAACAACCGCGCCAACTTTACCATTTCTGAAATCATGCGAGAATTTAACATCTCTCGTTCAACTGCTATTCGAGATATCAGAGAAATTGAAAGCATGGGGATGCCACTTGTCACTGAAGTTGGAAGGGATGGGGGTTATTTTGTCATGAACAACTCTGTCCTGCCCACTGTCCGCTTTACCGATAATGAGATTAAAGCTCTTTTTATTGCCTTTATGGCCACAAGAAATCAACAACTTCCTTATCTAAAGAGTCGTCAGTCTTTAGCTGAAAAATTACTAGGTCTCATATCAGAAAATCAGCAAGAGGACCTTGTTCATTTAAACCAAATCTTGCTTTTTGAAGGGACTAACCCCAATAATCCCGACCTACTTGAACTTTCAGACCTGCCCCAACCTATGTTAGAAAAACTCATTCAAATCCTTCTTCTAGACAGCTTTTTATTGATCACCATCAAAGAAGAGGAGAGAATAAAGTCTTATCCCATTTATCTCTTGCACCTTTATCATGACAAAGGCATTTGGATGATTGACGGCTTTGACTTAAAGGATGATAAGAGGAGAATTGTCCCTGTCGACAATCTCACCGATGTCAAATCATACTCTACGAAAAATAGATTAAGTAAGAAAAAGATTTTAGAAAAACTAAGTAAGCAAGAAGAAGAGATTAATCTTGTCCTTGAACTTGGTCCAAAGGCAATTGCCCAGTTCAAAAAATACCATCCTTTGAAAGTTGCAATTTCCTATACGAATCCATACCAAACCACAGCCATTCTAAAGACTTTTATCAATGTTACTAATCCCGAAGAATTAAACGAAATAACAAATTGGCTACTTTTCCTAGGTGGGGATATCAAAGTCAAGGAAGTGCCCGTAGAACTTTTAGATTGTTTACAAGAGAGATTATCCTTATTCTTCCCATAGGAAGTGCTAGTTAAAACACCTTGAGTATCTTGTAACAATCTTGGCTTGATAAAGCGATGATTGTTACAGTTTGGGTCAAATAACATTCGGCAATAATAGTCAAAAGGCGGAATTTTCTTGCCGAAGAACAATTGCCTGTCTGGGCTGTTCAAGACCCTTGCGGTTTAAAAGTTAGGAAAGTATATAATCTTACCTACCACAGTCTCTGATATTGAGGCATTTTATGTCTCAATCCTAATGAAAAGATGCGTGACCGGTAAATAGAGGGAAGGTTCTAATGCCCGAGGTAAAGGAAAAAGTACCCGACTGGTAAATAGGGGAAGGTTCTAATGCCCGAGGTAAGAGAAAAAGTAAGTGACCGGTAAATAGGGGAAGGTTCTAATGCCCGTGGTAAGTGTTAAAGTGCCCGACCAGTAAATAGGGGAAGGTTCTAATGCCCGTGGTAAGTGTTAAAGTGCCGGACCGGTAAAGAGGGAAAGGTTCTAATGCCCGGGGAAAGAGAAAAAGTGCGTGACCGGTAAATAGAGGAAGGTTCTAATGCCCGAGGAAAGAGAAAAAGTGCGTGACCGGTAAATAGAGGAAGGTTCTAATGCCCGAGGAAAGAGAAAAAGTGCGTGACCGGTAAATAGAGGAGGGTTCTAATGCCCGAGGAAAGAGAAAAAGTGCGTGACCGGTAAATGGGGAAGGTTCTAATGCCCGAGGAAAGAGAAAAAGTGCGTGACCAGTAAATAGAAGAAGGTTTTAATGCCCGTGGAAAGTTCGACTGACTACTATAGGATACGCTATGTACGACTAGGTCTCTGTCGGCAATCCGCAAGCAACTTTCGGATGTACTCTAAACAAAAAAGGATCGGGCGTGTTTTGCTCGGTTCTTTTTATTGGGCATGAGCTACAATGTCCCCCTACTAAAATTAAAAATTATAAAAGTTTAAATAGTCTGAAATGTGATTAAACTGTTAGAGAAAATGAATTTATTTTTGAGGTGGTATTTTGAAAAGATTAGTTAGTTTTAGTGTCCTGGGGGTTGTTTTGGTAGCGGGACTTGGTTTGGCTGTGTTTTGGGAGAAGCAAGATAAGGGGAATGATGGTGGGAACAAACAGGATTCCTTTCAGCAGGATGCAAATGAGGTAATGAAAAAGGCGGTAGAGGTAACACTCTCGGATGATGGCAGTGTGAATGCAAGTCATTTGTCTATTCCGTGGACTATTAACAAGAGCAACAGTCTGTTTTTCCTGAGTCAGCGGGAAGGCTCCGTTATTCAAATTGACGGTAATCTTGGTTTAGTAGAAGTGCAGAAAGTAAAGGTTTCACAGGATATTGTCAATGAAGGTGAAGGTGGTTTTCTTGGATTTACTTTAGCACCTGATTTTACTACGACAAAGAAAGCATTTGCTTATCACACCTATCAGAAAGATGGAAAGACCCTAAACCGAATTATTTCACTCAAACTTGAAGATAACACGTGGAAGGAAGATAAAGTACTTTTAGATAAGATACCTGGAGGAACGGTAAGTAACGGCGGCCGGTTAAAAATTGGGCCGGATGGGATGTTATATGCCACTACAGGTGATGTCGGCGTAAAGGAAAACGCTCAGAATCTTGATAGTTTAGCGGGTAAAATTTTAAGAATGAAGCTAAGCGGCGATATTCCGACTGATAATCCATTTAAAAATTCGTATATTTATTCCTATGGACATCGGAATCCTCAGGGATTAGCCTGGGATGGGGACGGCAACCTCTATAGCTCAGAGCATGGGGAGTCAGGCCATGATGAAATTAATCTGATTCAAGCAGGGAAAAACTATGGCTGGCCTGTGGTTCAAGGAGATGAAGGTGCAAAAGGCATGATGAAGCCAATTCTTCAATCCGGTGATAAAACCTGGGCGCCGTCAGGTATGGCTTTTAAGGATGGAAAACTTTTTGTTGCTTCTTTAGCTGGGAAGCAAATCTTTACCTATGACCTAGCCAGTAAGAACTTTCAGGAGTTTTTCGGAAATGCAGGCAGATTAAGGGATGTATTAGTCGATAATAATGAGTTGTACACAATTACCAGTAACCGTGATAACCGTGGAAATCCGACAGACAAGGATGATCAGTTAATTCATCTTTCTTTAACAGAAAAGGCTTCTACTAACTAAAAGGCTCTGTTATCATTCATTGTTGATTTTCGTGTAGGTATGAGAATTCATAAGCGGAGAATTTCCGGCTATTGTATATATTGGGCGCTTAAGAAGCAGAAATAAACGGAGATATTCCGGTTAACTGCTCTAAATAAGATAAAATCCAACGATTTGGATTAAATAAACGGAAAAAATACCCTTATTTTTAAGGAAATAATGGTATTTCCCAATTTAAGCGGAATTTTTCCGTTTATTTTTCAAACACGGTGAAATCAACATTCAGTTAATACAGAGCCAACTAAAAAGGTAATCGTCCGATTAATAGGACGATTACCTTTTCTTTTTCAAGCTCGTTATTAACCGCCGCCAAGACTCTTTACATAATCTGCAACGGCCTGTATTTCTTCCTTAGATAACGTATCTTTAAATGGAGGCATTTGGCCTTTTCCATTTTCCACCTGTTTGATGATGGCAGCCCGGTCCATTTTCGTGTTTGTTAAGTTTGGACCATTATGCCCACCTGCACCACCTGCACCGTGGCAGGCCATGCAATTGTTTTTATATACTGTTTCGCCTGCTTCCGTGCTGGTTTTTTCTTTTTTGGTTTTATTATTGGTTTCCTGCTTCTTTTCTTCTGCTGCACCTTGTTTTACAGGAGATGTATTGATTTTATCCTTAGGTATATCCTTTACAGATCCATATTTACCCTCTAAAGAGAAGGTGTAGATTTTATCCCCATGTTTTGTTCCAGCCAGTGTATTTCCGGCGGCGAAGATAGAGATATACTGCTTTCCATCGATTTCATAAGTGATAGGCGGGGCATTTGCACCTGCATCCATTTTGAAATCCCATAATTGATTTCCGTTGGTTGCATCGTAGGAAATGATCCTTCCATCATTATGACCGGTAAAAACCAGGTTTCCTTTTGTTGTTAAGAGGCCGCTGTAGGCGATGGCATCCCATTTCTTTTGCCAAACGATTTTATTCGTTTTAATATCGAGTGCGGTAACGGTGCCGCGGCTAGGGGAGTTTTCCACCGGCTGCCATACACTGCCGATATACTCTTTCCCTTGTTCAAACCTCGCCTTTTCTTCTTCCCCGTAATGCGCATAGGCAAAATAATTGTCATTTCCTAATACGTAAAAATACTCTGTGTTTGGGTTGTAAGCCGAGGGCGGCCAGTTTGCTCCACCTTGAGGTGATGGTTTAAGGGTAACCGGCTTATCCCAAAAAGGTGTAAATATACTTCCAATTGTCCCCTTAAAATCTTTTGGTAAATCTCGTTTAACATCTTCCTCGGTAACCTTTTGTGGTACAAATGCATCTCCAATAGGAACGGGCTGTGTTGGAGAAGTTTTTTGGTTTGTATTTTGTGGTACTGGCTTTTCCTCAATGCCAATGAGCGGCTTGCCGTTTGTTCGATCCAAAAGATAAAGCCATCCTGTTTTCCCAGCTTGGGCAATTCCTTTTCTCATTTGGCCATTCATTTTCACATCATATAGAACGACAGGATTGGCCGGATCCAAATCCCAAATATCATGATGTACTTCTTGGAAGTGCCATTTGTATTCTCCTGTATTGGCATCAAGTGCAAGAATTGAGTTGGCGAATAAATTATCTCCTTCCCTCTTGCTGCCATCCAGGTCTGGCGATGTATTCCCGGTTGAGAAATAAATGAATCCAAGTTCTGGGTCAATGGCCGGAGTCTGCCAAACTGGCGCTCCGCCTGTAAGCCAATTTCTGCTGCCCTTTGGCCAGGTTTCACTTCCTTTAGCACCTGGTGCTGGCAGTGTATAGGTTCTCCAAATTTGTCTGCCAAGTTCAGAGTCATAAGCGGCTACATATCCTCTAATACCATACTCGCCGCCGGCAATTCCTGTGTAGACTTTTCCATCATAATAGAGTGGGGCACTGGTAATGGTAAAACCTTTTTCCCAATTATCCACTCTGGTTTCCCATACTACCTTACCGGTTTTTTGATCTAAAGCAACTAGCCTGGCATCTAATAATCCGACAAAGACTTTCCCGTCTCCTAACGCTACACCACGACTTGTCCACCCGCAGCAGACGGTATTCAGCCCATTCATGAGATTGGGTCTATATTCCCAAATCATTTTACCAGTTTTTGCATCGAGGGCCTGGACTTGATTCGCCCCCGTGATGGTGAACATGACTCCATCATAGACAAGTGGGGTCGCCTCACCAGAATATTTAAACTCAAAACCTGAACCTAGGCTGGTAACCCATTCTACTTTTAAGTTCTTAACATTTGAGGCAGTGATTTGGTTAAGGGGTGAGTACATGCTATTATGGATATCTCCGCCATGCGTTGCCCAATTTCCTGCAGGGGGCTTGGCCAACTCATTAGGTGCAAACCTCGGTGCAATCTTCCTTTTATAATCCAAATGCTGATAGGAATGATAGTTAGTGTTAGACAATTGCTCCTTCGTTTTATTTTCAGTGGCGCCTTGCTTACTGTCCTCGCCCTTGTCTGCTTTTTTTACTTCAGACTTTGCCTCATCGTTTCTATTTTTCTCAGCCTTGTGTGTAGTGGTACAACCTGCAGTTAGCAAAAGGAATAATAAAATAATAATCCAACCAGACTTCTTCATCTTTTCACACACTCCTTTCAATCTTTTTACAGTAATTTGCCCGTATATAAGAAGTTTTTATTCATTTAGATTCGCTGCAGGGAAGTTTTTAGATAGGGTGCTTAATAACTTCTAAAGAACTTTCTTATTGAAAGAATTTTTATCCTTTTTGAAGAGGTAATAAAGTTAGCATAAAAGTGAAAAGTAAATAAGTGTTAGTTAATGAGCTATGTTTGGAAATTGGAATCCACACTTCTTTGGTAAAACAAGAAGCATTCATATACATTTGTAGTGGATGACAAGCGACCAATTTAAAAAGTGACTGTCATCAAAACCCAAAAGGGTACCTGTAACCGGCTGAATATGTTTCAGGGTAATATAAAGGGGAGGTTCTCATCTATTATGAGGACCTCTCCTTTGTTTTATTTCTAATAGAAGTATTGGCAATATTCAGAGGGAAACCGGAGTTATATAACAATGGCATAGTTTTTATAAAAGAACTGATGCTCAGTAAAATTCCGGTAAATCACAACCATTTCTTTTCCAAATCTATAAATTTGATATACTAATATTAAGTAATTTATACGAAACGGAGTCTTCTAACATGAATGTGGTTATTACGGAACCTTCTGCAGCACCAGTGATTCAAGCGTTAAGATCAATAGGTTACAATACTAACACCGCAATTGCTGATTTAGTAGACAATAGCCTTGATGCGAAAGCATCCGTTATTAAAATTAACTTTGATTATGATGAATCAAATGCAATGATCACAATTTCTGACAATGGAACTGGTATGAATGAAGAAATGCTTCAGATTGCAATGAATATCGGTTCCAAAGACCCTAGGGCGAAAAGAGAGACGAGTGAACTAGGGCGATTTGGTATGGGCTTAAAAACAGCTTCTTTCTCATTAGGTAAGCGGTTAAGCGTACTTACAAAAAGGGACGGAATTTATTATGAAAGATGCTGGGACTTAGACCATGTTTCGGAATGTAATGAGTGGCAGTTATTTACATCTATTCCAGATGAGGTAAAATCAAAGATAGGTTTAATTGAAGGTGAGAGTGGCACTATTGTCTGCATAGATAAACTTGATCGGTTTATGGGATATGGAGGCAAACGGACTTTAAAGGAAACAAGTTTTTTCAATAAGGTTTCCCGTGTTAACAAACATTTGGAGTTTGTTTTTCATTCCATTATAGAAAATAATGATATTTCTATGATTATTAACGGAAAGGTAATTGTTCCCTGGGATCCCTTCATGAGATATCACGAGCATACAATCGAAGGGGAAATGCAAGTACTCAGAATTAACGATAATAGAATAAGGGTTCAATATTTCATTCTTCCCCATGCCTCCCACTTAACTGAACCGGAATATAATAAAGCTGGTGGCTATAAAGGATGGAGAGACCATCAGGGATTATATATATATAGGGAAAACAGGTTACTATACTTTGGAGATTGGATGGGGTTATTTCCAAAAGACGCAGCCTCCCAGCTTGCTAGAGTTAGAATTGATCTTCCGAATGCAGCGGATTCTGATTGGCAAGTCGATATTAAAAAGTCAGGAATTAATTTACCTGAAGATGCCAAAAGAAGACTAGAAGCAATTTCAGGTATAGCTAGGAAAGTATCCAAGGAGATATTTTACTTTAGGACGCAATCTCATAACCCTGGACAAACTTTTAAAGGAAGTCTAAATACTTGGGAACAGTCAGGTAGAGAAGATGGACCGCAGTTTATTTTAAATAGAAATCATCCAATTTTGGGAGAACTGTTAAATAAAATTGATGATGATTCAGCCAAGCTATTAAATTTGTATTTGAGATTGGTTCAACTTGGTTCCCCAAGTAACATTATAGATTCACCGAAAGTTCCTGAAGAAGAGATTCAAGATGTATCGAAGGCTCAAAAGGAATTAGTTATTCAACTTGCATCAACCATGTTAAGTCTAAATGTTGCTAATGACACAGAACAACTACTTAATTTATTGATTACCCAGCCTGCTGTTGATGGCTTAAATAGAGTTACCATTAAAAAGATAGTAACGGAGGCAGATTTAATTGACTGAAATGGATAAAAAAGGTCTATTTGAACAATCGTTTTCTACTAACTACTATATGTTTAAACCAATTTCTAAAAATCAGCAAGAGGCAGCTGAAAAAGCGCTAATTATGGCAAAAATGGCTGTTTCCGGCTTCTTTAACATAGATGATAAGACATTTAAAAAGTGGTCCCTAGAGATGTTCATGAAATATAAAATTGGAGTAGATATACCTAAACCTCCAAGTGTAATCGGTATTGAAAATGAAGATAAATGGTTCAAACCTCAGCTGGTCTCTGGAACCTTCTTTTGGACAAGATACCGCCAATATTTATCAAATATAAAAAACTGGCCATCAGAGTCAGTTGAAGCAATTGATGATACCACGAATGAAATACTTAAGGCATTAGGAAATCCAAAATCTATTACGCCATTTGATAAGCGCGGTCTAGTATTGGGTTACGTTCAATCTGGTAAAACAGCCAATTTTACTGGTTTAATAAATAAAGCTTTCGACGTAGGTTATAAATTAATTATTGTATTATCAGGTATTCATAATGACTTAAGAGCTCAAACTCAAATCAGGTTAAATGAAGAGGTTATAGGGAACCGCACTGATAAAGAAGGAAAGGCAATGGGTGTGGCACAGGTCTATGCTAACACTCCGGATCATATTATTTCATCTTGGACAACTGAAGAAAGAGATATAAGCTCAGGGCACGGCGGTACAAGTAATCTAAATTCGCCAACACTAATGGTCGTAAAGAAAAATAAAACGGTTTTGGAATCACTTCGTGACCAGTTAATTAATCATCGGGATCTATATCATCTGGATATTCCAGTTCTAATTGTTGATGATGAGGCAGATCAGGCATCTGTCGATACATCAGATCCCAATAAAAGTGAAGATCCTAAAACGATTAATAAATTGATTCGACAAATACTTGAGGTATTTAATAGAAAAGCCTATGTAGGGTATACGGCAACTCCTTTTGCAAACCTTTTAATAAGTAAGGAAGCAAAAACAGACGATGAAGGACAGGACTTGTATCCAAAGGATTTTTTAGTGGGATTGCCTAAGCCGAAGGATTATTGCGGTCCAGAGGAATTTTTTAATGTAGATGAAGATCCTGAAGATATGAGACCAAGCTTAATCAGACCTTTAAAAGAGGAAGACACTGAAGTATTTACTACAATTAAGAAAAAGACCGATGCAGATAAATTTGAGGAAGTCCCCCCTCAAATGAGAGAAGCGATATTGGCATTTATGCTGACAATTGCCATTAGAAATTTAAGGGAACAACGGAACAAGCATAATTCAATGCTTATTCATACTTCTCGTTTCAAGGATGTTCAATCCAATGTAAAAGATGAGGTAGCAAGAACATTTGAAATGATCTCACAGCAGCTTCAATATAATGTAAAAAGCAATGTAATATTAGAGGCAAAAGCACTCTATGAATTGGATTTTCTTCCTACTACAAAGGAATGGCCTGAAGATCTTCCAGATATTAGCTGGGAAGCAGTTTATGAGGAATTGAAGATTATTGCTGATAAAATCAGGGTTTTTGAAATCAATGGAAACAGTAAGGATGCTTTAGATTATCATCAATATAAAGAAGATGGGCTAAATGTAATAGCCGTTGGTGGAGATAAACTATCTAGGGGTCTAACTTTAGAAGGCTTGAGTATCACCTATTATTTCAGAAATACTCTAATGTACGATACATTAATGCAAATGGGCCGATGGTTTGGCTATAGAAAAGGATATATGGATTTATGCAGAATTTATACTTCTGAGGACATTGCTTCGAATTTTGAACATCTTGCTATAGCGATGATTGAACTACGGAAGGAATTCGACAGACTTGCGAAATTGGGTAAAACACCATCTGAGTATGCTGTAAAAATGCTAAGCCATCCCTCTATGACATTAACTAGCCCGTTAAAAATGAGGAATGCTGTTTCGTCTACTGTCATTTACGGGGGAACTTTACAACAGACAAGAATGTTGGATACAGATGAACAGTTTTATAAAAATAATATGGCTGCAACTGAAAAACTGGTTGGTAAACTTCCATTGGTTAAAAGGAATTTTGGTAAAGGAAAAACTAATTACTATGTTTCAGATAACGTTGATTCCACACTTGTGAAGGAATATTTAGCGGAATATAAGACAAGTTCTAGAGTAGAAAAAGTCGACTCTCTTAAAATCTTGAATTATATTGACCTTGTGAATAAACAAGGTGAGCTGACAAGTTGGACTGTTGCGTTTGTAGAAGGAGATCCAGCTGATAGGACTGGTGTGGGTCAATACCCTGTTAATATAGGTGAACTATCCCTAAATTCTGCTGTAGTCCGTGGTGTTAGGGTACCATCTCCAACTAGTAACGCAACCACACTTGATATAAAAGCAATTGTTGCACCTAACCAGGAGTATATTGATATAGATCCTGAAAAGATAAAGGACATAAAAGACAGAGACGAGAAACGCAGAGTGCGACCTAAGGAAAAGGGGTTATTATTAATTTATCCGTTAAATCCCAATGTTACTGTCTTTAATAGTTTGCCTGTACAATTTTCTGATAGACTTGTTCCAATTGGTATTGCTTTCTCCTTCCCTGAAACTACAATTGATGAGACAGTAATCTATCAGACCAACAAAACGGTTTAGTAACTTTATTTAAAGGAGAAAAAGATGTGATAAACCTAAAAATAGAGTTTGAAGAGATGATTAGTGAGCTTAAACAGCAATCTGACGACGAGTTTTATAAGCTTAAAGTTTTAAATTATGAAGATCCTGTTTTGTTTGCCGGGATAGATGCAGGAAATTATCATAGGCAGCTGTATATAGACTTAGGAGAAAACCCATGGGAGGAGGAACAATTATTGTCCCTCCCCAAATGGCGGGGACTATCTATTAAGCAAGAGTTTTTCAAAAAACTTTTCTTGCTGGATGGTCATTATTTTCTTGTTATTAAACAGGAAGATGAGCAGAGTAATGAAATTTTTGAGGCTGTTCTACAAAATCTTGTAGATCATTTAATAATAAACCAAAAAGATTCCATATTTTCAACAACATATAGTGTGCTTGATAGATGGAGGGCTTTTTTTCAGCGGGGCGGCTTTAGAAACTTGTCAGAGGAACAGCAAAGAGGCTTATTTGGCGAACTATGGTTTATTAACGAATGGCTGGATAAGTTCCCTGGTCAGCCACCACTTGTTGTGGAACAGTGGGAAGGCCCTACCAAAGGAAGGATAGATTTTAAAGGCAGTAAATGCGGTTTAGAGATAAAAACAGTAAATGAAAAATTAACTAAATCTATTAAGATATCTAATGAGAACCAATTGAAATTAAGTGAAGCTGTTTCTTCTATTTACTTGTATGTATGTTATTTAGAGCAAAGTAAAACCCACGGGACTTCTCTTCAAGATTTAGTAGTAAAAGTGAGAGAAAAGATAGCTTCCAGGTCCGAGAGAATAGCTCTTATTTTTAATGATCTATTAACGGATCTAGGATTTAGGGAAGAGGAATATGCTGATACTTATTATTTTGTTGAAAAGGTAGAGGTCTATGAAGCAGGTGAGAACTTCCCGAGATTAATAAAAGAGAATTTACCAAAAGGGATTTCACATGTTACTTATAATATAGACCTTACACATTGTTCGGATTTTGAAAGAGATTCAGAGGAAATATATCAATATTTTAGAGTGGATGGGAATCATGATTGAAACAAAACAAAGAAAAGAATTTCTTGTAGATTTCATTGAAGAATTGGAAGAAAAGGCGATTAAAACAGGTAGTTATCAAATTTCGTTTTTAGAGAAAATGCTGTCTTTTATGGATCGTCCAGATGAACCAGAAATACTTATTCCGCCATATTTAGATACAGGTAAAAATATTCAAGTTAATGCCTATTCTTTTGATGAAGATAATAATGCATTAGATTTATACGTCGTAGACTATAATTTTGAGCAAAATGAAGAAGATCTGCTCAATATTAGCATGACTGCGGTTACCGATATTGCGAATAAAGTGAAAAGGTTTATTACAAATGCTCAGGCGTTGCTTCAAACAATTGACCATTCATTACAATCCTATGATCTAGCTAAATTAATTTCTGAAAGTATGGACTCAATTAGTGAGGTCAATATTTTTGTTATAACAAATATGTACTACACGTCAAATAAACCTATTGATGTATCAATTCCAGGAGTGGAGACAGTCAATATTCAAGTTTGGGATATTGATCGGGTTCAACAACTTATTACTGCAGAGCAAGGTATTGAAACAGATTACATCAATTTAGAAAAAGATTATAATGAAACATTTGATATGATGCTTGTCCCAGATCCTTTAAATGGCGTAAAAAACTTTGACTGCTATGTAGGTTATATTTCAGCAGAGCTGCTCGCAAAGGCCTATGATGAATGGGGTCAAAAGCTTGTTGAACGAAATGTTAGATCCTTTCTGCAAGCTAGAGGCGGAACAAACAAAGGTATACGTGATACATTAAAAGATCCTTTTCAACGTAAAATGTTTGTAGCCTATAATAACGGGATTTCAACCGTTGCACGTGCTGCAGAGATTGAAAAAGTAGAGGATAAAGCTAACCTGTATAGATTTAAAGGACTGAGCGGGTGGCAAATTGTTAACGGTGGACAGACTACTGCATCAATCCATCAGGCATATAAGGAAGGAATAAGCTTGAAGGATGTCTATGTACAAGCAAAGCTGACTATTCTTCAGGTAAATGAATTTACAACAACTGATCAGCATTTACTAGAAGATGAAATGGTATCTCGTATCTCACAATATGCTAATACGCAAAATAAGATTAATAAGTCTGATTTACTTGCAAATACGAGATTTATGTCTGATTTAGAGAAATTCTCCCGTAATATTTGGATTCCAGTTTTTGATGGACGCAAACCTGAAAGCAAATGGTATTTTGAGCGTGCACGTGGTCAATACATGGTGGATATTAATAGGAGAAAAAGAGGTAAAGAACAGACCGAGTTTAAAAAGCAGTATCCAAAAGATAAAGTGTTAGCGAAAATAGATATTGCCAAGCATTTTATGTCTTGGGAAGGATATCCGCATGTTTCCAGTAAGGGTGGCGAGGAAGCTTTTAATAAGTTTATGGATTTAAACAAGAGCTTTTGGAAAACAGAAGGAAACAGTCAAGAAAAGCTGACATTGTCTGTTTACCAAAAATTGATAGCAAGATCTATAATAAATAAACGCGTTAAGGAATTAGTAGATGAGATGAAATTAAAAGGTTATAAAGCCAACGTTAATTACTATACAGTTGCCATGCTTAACCACTTATATGGGAATAAAATAGATTTAGTAGGGATTTGGGAAGCTCAAGCTTTATCTGATAAATGGGACGAAGTCATCCGAATCATTGCTGATAAAGCACTAGCATTCCTTAAGGATTCTGCTGGTGAAAGAAACGTAACTCAGTGGGCAAAGCAAGAGGCGTGTTGGGTACAATTTAAGGAAAGCTGCTCGAAGGAATTGAGTAATCTTATTTAGTGAATTTAACAATACCCTTGGTCTTGGTTCTTGAGACTGAGGGTGTTTCCATTTATATTGTGTTAAAAAATGTAGTATTACCTCTATGAAATTTTGATGATATAATTGATAGGTTATTGGCTTTAAATTTGAACAGAACATACGTTTGTATTAAAATAGGAATTGAAGAATCCTTTTTGATTTCTGAAAGGTTTTTTAATAAATTCAAGAAGACATCTTCTTGTAGGGGTGAAGGTATTGAAAGATGGAAAACTACAAGTAATGGATCTTTTTGCAGGTGCCGGTGGTCTCAGCAATGGATTTGAACAAACAAATCAATTTCAAGTTAAAATTGCAGTGGAGATTAATGAGAATGCTAGAAAAACATATTTAGAAAACCATCCGTATTTAAATGAGGAATTATTCCATAAAGATATTACAAAATTAGTCTATAAAGATGAAGACAGTATTCTAAAAGATGAATATCAAGACATAGATGTTATCATTGGCGGACCGCCCTGCCAGGGTTTTTCAAATGCAAATAGACAAAAGAATACACTTATATCTTCAAATAACCAGCTTGTAAAAGAGTATCTTCGAGCAATAGAGGAAATAAAACCAAAAGCGTTTATAATGGAAAATGTAAGAACGTTGGAATCGGAAAAGCATAAATTTTTTATAAGTAAAGATGATGAAAAAGAACTAGCTGAATTAGGATTAGAGCCGGATGGCGAAATCATTAAGATTGGTAATGTGACAAATAATTTTGAAAGCCTTAGATGCTTTTTAATGAATAAATATAATAACGGCGATAGCTTATCTAAATATATAATAGATAAGGATGTATTCTCGAAACTGAATTCTCTGTTAAGGCATGCAAAGAATCAGACAGTGAGTGAATTGAAAAACTTCTTAAATAAACAAAATAATAAGAAGTATTTTTCAAAAATTGTAAACAGTAAATGGAAGGGAATCCATGATAAGTTTTGGGAGGAATCTTATAAAACTTCTTGGAATCTCTTAGGAGAAAACTTAAAAAAAATACTTGAAGATGAAGAAATTTGTGTTAAAGAATTCTCAGATATACTTGAGGAAATTATAGAAACACAAAAAGTAATCAACAAAATTTCTGAAATAATTCAGAACAAAATTAAATTGTTTACCGATATCGATATTAGTGGAGACAGTTTTGTAATCCATATTAAATCATATAATGTTTTTAGCTATATAAAGGCTAAAATCTCTAGTTTGGGTTATAAATTTAATGAAGAAAATTATATCTTTAATTCTGCCATGTTCGGTGTCCCCCAGGAGAGAAGAAGGCTTATCTTAATTGGAGTTTTAGAAGAAATTCGAGAAGGCGAGCCAGTAAAAATACCGGAAGCAATCTTTAAGAATAACAAAAGAAAAGAATATTATAAAATTCACGATGCAATTAAGGATCTTGAAAAGTTGCTACCAAGTACAGATGTAAAGGATGATGAAATATATAGGGGAGACACCAAGCCTCTTAGTGATAGCCCATTAAATATGTACTTGAATAATAATGAAAATAATCTAATCTATAATCATGTAAGAACAGACTCAAGAGAAATTGCACAACAAAGATTTGAAGCTTTAACAGCTGGCCAAAACTTTCATAATTTAAAGGACTCTTTAAAGACAACATATAGTGATCACAGTAGAACACAGAATACTATTTATAAGAGACTTGATTATAATGAACCTTCAGATACAGTTCTCAATGTTAGAAAGTCAATGTGGATCCACCCTACTATTGATAGGGCTATCAGTATAAGAGAAGCAGCAAGATTACAATCGTTCCAAGATAATTATAAATTCTTAGGTCCAAAGGATTCTCAGTATCAGCAGGTAGGTAATGCAGTACCTCCATTAATGGCAAGATTTGTGGCTGAAAGTTTGCTAGAGTCACTTGGGATAGTAGTAGAAAATAAAATTATTGATATAATACAACCTGCAAAAAAAATCTTAAACTAGTCCGGTTATTTAAACATAATTATAAAGTAAGGAGAGAGAGTCCAAATTATTTTTTGGACTCTTTTTTTTTATAGTTAAATACCTTATAATTACAACTTTTTTAATTTAACTAATAGGTTTAATCATTATAAACCACTGAGAAGTTTATCTGTTAACGCGATTTATTGTGACTTGTTTTAACTATATATCAAATATATATAAATATTTTAAAAATATTTATATATTATTGTATTTTTTGTAAATAATTGTTAGATTGGAATTAACAAGAAAAAGGAGTTTGATAGCATGACTGAAAATCAAGAGAAACTTTTAAAATTTGAAAGAATTGCTGAGAAAAGAGTAAGTGATACATTAAAGAAAATTCAATTGATTGGTAACTTAGCAAATAAAAATAATTATGATTACACTGATAAGCATGTGAAACAAATCATTGATTCTCTGGAATATGAGCTAAAGGTACTTAAAAACAAATTTGCTGAAGAGAGTACAGAAAGAAATCTAGAATTTAAATTTAAAAAGTAAGGAGATATGACAATGGACCAAATTGGGTGGGAATTTCCTTCAACCAATGGAGGAAAAGAAGATGGTTTAAATGATTCTGGAATTTCCTATTTTCAAGCAAATCCTATTAAGTCCTTAACAAGAGAAGTTATTCAGGATTCGTTAGATGCTAGGGTGAGTGTGGAGAAGCCTGCAATAGTTAAGTTCGTCAACAAACACTTATATAAGCAAGAAATACCAGGAATTGATGGATTGAATAAAATTTTTGAATTAGCTACTAAATCCTATGAAGGAGTCTCGAATGAAACATATGACTTTTTTAAAAAGGGATATAAAGCTCTTCAAAAAGAGACAATTTCAGTATTAGCAATTCGTGATTATAATACTACAGGTTTAACTAAAGTAGGTAAAACCAAAAATAGCCATTTTCATAGACTTACAAAAACTACAGGCGATACTGCTAAAACAGGAACATCTAATGGATCTTATGGTATTGGAAAACATGCTCCTTTTGCAGCATCCATTTTTCGTACAATGTTATATGCGACTCTTAATAGCGAAAGTGAAAATAATAAAGGTTTTCAAGGAGTTATTAAAATTGCAAGCTTTGATCGCGGGGAGGAGTACCCTACACAAGGAACTGGTTTTTATGGCATTAAAGGTGGATTTCGTCCGTTAACTGACCTCTCTGGGTTACATCCTTTTTTTACAAGAGAGAGTGGTGATTATGGTACTGATAAATTTATTCTTGGGTTTGAAGGTAATAATAACTGGATGAATACTGTTATAGAGGAAACTGTTTCCAACTATATGTGGGCAATTATTAATGGTTCTCTTGAGGTACTTGTTGAAAAAACTATTATCAATAAAGAAACTCTGGAGAAAGTAGTGGAACAAATTAAAGAGTTTAATCCAAAGAGTAGTTGTTTAGAGTTTTATTTAACATTAACTTCTCAAGAAGCCACAATTAAGCTTTTTGATTATCCTACGGAAGACGGTCAGATTGAAACTATGAAACTATTTTTGTTATCCGGGGGAGATTTTAATAACCGGGTCTCTTTTATTAGAGGCACAGGGATGAAAATTTATGAGAAAGGCCATTTTAGAACACCAATTACTTTTGCAGGATCGTTAATAGTGGAGGGGAAGAATCTTAATGAAGTAGTTCGAAAAATGGAGCCACCTACACATGATGATTGGGAACCTGGTCTATATAAAAAGAATCCGAAATATGCTAAAGATTTAAAGAAATCATTATATAAATGGTTAAATGAAAAAGTTAGAGAAATTACACCTAAAGTCGAACAAGATTCATTAGAAATACCTGGTTTAGCAAATATTTTACCGAGTTTGAATCAAGAAGAAGAACCTACTCAGGAGATTGATACTAATTTTAATGATGAAAAGATTGAGTCAATAGTCATTGTAACCAACTCAATGATTAAGAGAGAACGAAAGCAACGACCGAAACTTTTAAGAGAGCCACGTCCGACACGTCCACCCAATCCTAAACCAGAGCCAAAGGACAAAACTACTAAGGCGAAAATTAGCACATTGCGTGCATTTTGTTTAGATGGAGAACAAGGGCAATATAGGTTAGTTATTAATCCTGTAAGATCAGGTGAGGCATTAATTGAGGTAAATTTAGTAGGAGAAAGTGTTACGGAGAACGCAAAAATATACGGAGCCATTCTAGATCAAACGGGAGAGTATATTGGCGTAAACGGAAATGTCCTAGGTCCTGTAAACTTATCTAGTGATGTAAAAACGACAATCACACTTACTTTAGACAATGTGACGCGTTATTCTTTGGAGGTGGTTTCAATATGAAACTAAAAGCAAGGAATTTTCCACATCCAGTTTTGAATCCTGTGAGTGATGATTTTCGAAAAGGGTTTTTTAAGGGTAAGATAGTGTCTCAAAGTGAAGAAAATGGGCTATTAGTATTTATTGTGGAATTTATTTTAGAGAATTCTAAGTTAAAAGAGTTAGTTGAAACGGGAAAAGCTATTTACAATGTTCATTTTGAATGTGTTTCTACAATGCAACGTAGAACATTTTCCCTTTCTAATCCTACAAATAAAATTAGTATACCTAAAAATCTTATGAATAAAAAAATAGATGTTAATTTTTTTGTCTTGGCAAAAGAGGAAATAAGAAATTATTCTAATGTTGATGCTCACATAGATTTCATGGGGGTAAATTTCAATATCCAAAAAGGTGATATCTTAGCATTTTGTGATTCACAAACTATTCACATTGAAAAAAAACCTATGTCTAATACTAATAGTATATTTAAAGTAAGTAAAGATACTTCTCCACAAGCACCTGCTATTAAAATTGCATTTAATGATCACCAGATAAATATCGCCCTTCCTGAGGTTTCTTTTGACAAAGTTAGTCATTTGAAAGCTTTTGGTGATGATTGTAATAAGATTTTAGTTTCTTTGTTATATTTGCCTGCTTTAATTGAAACGTTATTTAGCATTCAATCTATTGCACAGGATGAGTATTCATTGGAAGAAATAGAAAACTTAGATTGGTATCGTACATTGGAAAAGAAATTACAAACTATGGGCTATAACATAATAGATTTAAAACTAGAAGATATCACAGGTATTTCTTATGAACTGCTTAACTCTTCTAAAGAAGCAGCTTTGGTATCATTAGAGAACATTGTCTACTTAGAGGGAGCTGATAATGAATGAATGCTTATAAATTAATGAAAGAGGCAACGTTAATTGATTTGAAAGAGAATATTTCAAAAAACATGCCATTTTATGAATTAAATAGTAATGATGAATTTTTAAAAATATTACAGATTCCTAATATAGACCAGAATTTAATCTTAGAGGTGAGTGATCCTTCTAATAGAAGTAAGGAAGATTTGATAAATGCAATTAATTTATATGAATACTATAATGAACTTCCATTGACCTTAGCTTCAGATGAGAGGTTTTGGTCATATTTAACGCATACTTCTTTCTGGGCCTATATGTGTAAAAGATGGCCTGTTCAAGCAGCAGAGGGAGACGAAGTTGAATTTATCAAAACACGCTACTTTTTCAGTTCGAAAAGTAAGACATTTTATCGTAATGGACTCTCAAGATTATGGTGGTATGTGAATATGACATATGACAAGACAAAGGATGATCCTTACTTCTATACCCGTATAATTCTAGGTTACCAAGATGTAGCAAATTTATTAATAGAAACTACTAATTTATCTCGAAATAATGTTGCATTAAAGGCTATTTTAGAAATAATTTCAAACATTGATGAACTTGAAAAAAGTGGAGATATCCAAAAAATTAAGAACAAGAGGCAGTTAGTAAGAGACTTAATTAAGTATATTAATCTTGTTGGGGGAGTTACAATTTGGGACATGCTTAATGAAAAAGAAGCATATGACAAAGCTTGGCGTTTTATAGAAGGTCAGGTTAAATATACTAAAGTTGAACAGTTAACTTGAATACATATCTATAGTAAGAGCTTTAAGTGCCCATTTACAAAGGTGAGTGGATAAAATATTAATGCCAAACTTCAAGGGGAAATTTGAGAGAAAAACAATTTTGTCAGAATATGAAATACATACTGTTCCGCAAAATAAAAGTATAAAGTTGGTTTTTTGTCGTTATTAAGGATAAACACCTCCTAGTAAAAGGTTATAACTAATTCACCTATTTTAAAAATTTCTACGGATAGAATGATAACATATAAGAATTTCAAATTTATTTACCAGTTTTATCACCGATGGTCACAGGAAGATACTTGTAGTTGCAATGAAGCTGATAAGACAAAATACTGCCTACATTTTCGCTTTAAATGCTGAAGCCTTTAAGGAAGAATGGAGTCTATCAGCGCTATAACAATCTATTAAAAGGATTGTTGTGACTAAACGGCAAGGAATTCTTAATGGATTTTAAAAAATATTTAAGGCCAACTGATACTCATGATATAAGGGTGGTGCATATATGAACCAAAATGAAGCTATCATTTGGGCTTTGATTGATTTAGGTGGCGAGGGAACTATACAAGAGGTTCGGGAATGGCTAGATGAAAAGTATCCAAATATGTGGAAAGATGTTGGAACGGCTTTAGCCGATATGGTTCCTGAACAATTGGGTGGTAATTCTTCGTCTACTGTAAGTGATGAATTCCGGGTTCTTGAGAGAGTGGCGCGGGGTAAATATCGGTTATTATCAAGCACTCTTGTACATAAAAAATAATTTAAAAACTTTTCGGGCAGTGGAAGCAAGATCCACTGTTTTTTCTTTGAAATCAACCTGTCCAGTTTCCTCAATTCTCTTTATATAAACAGTGAAGGTGCAATGACCTTATGGAAGGACCATACTAGCTTGTTGGACGAATCGAGTACCTTTAAAAAAATTGAATGAAATCGGAGGCGTGGGTAAGATAAGTAAATTGTTAGTCAATGAGATTCCGGTGATGGTGATTCCGTCTGTAGCGATGAAGCTAGGTTTGAATCAGGCTGTGGTTTTGCAGCAGATTCATTATTGGGTTGAGGCAAGTTTGTATGTGGTTGAGGGGAGGAAGTGGGTTTACAAAACCTATAAGGAGTGGCAAAGGCACCTGCCGTTTTGGTCGGAGAGTACAATTAAGCGGGCGATTCGGTCATTAGAGAGTCAAGGTTATTTACTTTCTGCGAATTGGAATAGGTTGAAGTTGGATAAGACGAAGTGGTATACGATTGATTACGAGCGGCTGATAGAATTGGAGAATGAGGAGGAAGTGTTTTTCCAGGGTCGGTTTGAGCAGTTGGAGTGGAAGGTTGAGGATGGTTGTTTGATAGAGGTAATCCCAGAGATACATAAGGTTAAAAATGAAGTCCCTTTTTCGGATATCGACAGCTAAATAAACTAATCAAACGTTTGATTAAAATGCTGGAATCCTTGGTACGTAAGGGCTGGCGAAACTAATCAAACGTTTGATTAAAAATTGGAACCCCAGGTGCATAGGACCGAAAAAACTAATCAAACGTTTGATTAAAACGCTGAACCCTTGGTACGCAAGGGCTGGCGATACTAATCAAACGTTTAATTAAAAATTGGAACCCCAGGTACATAGGTCCGAAAAAACTAATCAAACGTTTAATTAAAACGCTGGAACCCTTGGAACGTAAGAGGCGGCGAAACTAATCAAACGTTTGATTAAAGGCTAAAACCCTTGGTGCGTAAGAGCATTAAGAGCAGAAAAAGTTTCTTATCTGTGAATAGTTATAGCGAGCTTTCTGACTACGTCCGCTTTTCCATGTATACCCTGAGACGCTATTTTGTCTAATCTCTGTCGGAAAAAACCAAATGTCTCTTCCAAAAGGACTTTGGAATCTTAGTCCCCATAGGCTCCTTCTTCCTAAACACTGACACATAGTTGAGCGGATTTGATTAGGCTGTAAAAGGGAAGAAAAGAAGGTCTGAGGAACTTGTTGCATAAACTGTTGAGGCGGAGGAAAGGTTGGACCTTGTCTGGTATACCCTTATTGAACATTACAATAAATAAAAATCACCTTTAACAAGGGGTTTTCATGAAAAAGTAGATAGACGGAATTTGGTGATTGGACGACTTCTTTAAAAAGAAACTTTTACTATGATTATTTCTAATAGTAGCTTTATTAAAGAACTTTATTCAAAGTAAACATCTTTTTTGTAGTAAAGATTTTTTTTTTCTGTGGAACAGAAGGTGTCATAACTTAGCGTCATGAATGATGACAAATATCCTTTTAAATCTTTATAAACATAAAAATAACCTTAGGATAGCAAGGATCACCCTAAGGTTATTTTTAATTATTGGATTATTTTAAATGAGAAACCTCATTATAAATTAACGCTGCTCATATCCGGATAACGTTCTCCTGCTGCCACACCTTTTGGAGCTACTTCATTAATGCGGCGAAGGTCTTCTTTGGATAATTGAATTTTAAGGGCTCCAATATTTTCTTCTAGATATTGAATTCGTTTTGTTCCTGGAATCGGGACAATATCATCACCTTGAGACAGAATCCAAGCAAGTGCCAGCTGTGAAGGCTGACAATCTTTTTCTCTTGCTAATTCTTTAATTTGATTCACAAGATCAAAATTTTTTGTAAAGTTTTCTCCTTGAAAGCGAGGAGAAAAGCGGCGATAATCATCTTTTGCCAAGTCTTCAAATGTTTGAATTTGCCCTGTTAAAAAGCCTCTTCCTAAAGGACTGTAAGCTACAAATCCAATTCCAAGCTCACGGATAACAGGTAAAATTTCGTCTTCGACATCTCGGCTCCATAGTGAATATTCCGTCTGAATGGCTGTTATTTCATGTACCGTATGAGCACGGCGGATCGTTTGAGGAGCTGCCTCCGACATGCCAAGGTAGCGTACTTTTCCCTCTTGAACTAATTCAGACATCGCACCAATTGTTTCTTCAATTGGAACATTAGGATCTACTCTATGCTGATAATAAAGATCAATATAATCTACACCTAAGCGGGATAAACTTGCATCACAAGCTTGTTTTACATAGTCTGGATGTCCATTAACTCCTAAAAATGATCCATCTTCCCCTCTTACATTTCCAAACTTTGTTGCAACAATAACTTGATCACGTCGACCTTTAATAGCTTGACCAACTAATTTTTCATTTTGGCCAACGCCGTACATATCTGCTGTATCAAGGAAATTGATGCCCAGTTCGATGGCACGATGAATGGTTTTTACTGATTGATCATCATTTCGTCCGCTGTAAAAATCAGACATGCACATACAGCCTAAACCAAGAGATGAAACCTCTAAGCCAGATTTTCCAAGCGTTCTTTTCTTCATATTAAACATCCTCTCTGCTTAAATTAAGGTATAAAATAGTTAATTTTTCTAAATATCACCTTGCTGTAATATTTTTTAATTATTTTTTATCATTTCATGTTCTAATCTTGCAATTTTTTGTTGAATTTTTTTTAGATTTTCTTCAGTATCACGAATTTGTTGTAAAACAGTGATTTCGTGTTGTTTCATCATTTTTAGTCGTTGTGGGAGGGTATCACTCCCATTCATTGACCTTTCAATAAATTGTTTAATCTCTTTTATTGGCATTCCAGTATTTTTTAAACATAAGATCATTTCTAGAAATTTAAGTGCATCCTCGTCAAAAACTCGATTTCCATTTTCAGTTCTTTTGAGAAAAGGTAACAGTCCTTGATTATCATAGTAACGTAATTGAGAAATGGATAAATGATTCATTTTTGCAACTTGTCCAATAGTATAGTTCATAGTATTTTAGATTACCAAGGAATAATCCCGTTTTTATCAAGGATTTTACCATTATAGTTTGTATCGCTTAAAGCATATTTAACAATGATTTGTGCACCTTCAGCAGTTGTTTTACCACCTGGAGCATTATTATTAAGATCCGTAGTTGTAAAACCAGGTGTAACACCTAAAATTTCAGGTCCATCCGTACCAAATTCTGTACCAAATGCTAATGTTAATGAATTAACGGCCGTTTTTGATGAATTATAGCCCAATATATTGAGTTGAGGAATTTCGCCATTCGCGAACATTGTTTGTGAAGCCATATCTGTCGTTAAGTTAACAATCTTCCCACCCTGAGATTTTTTCACTAAAGGTGAGAAGGCTTGAATCATTTGGAATGTTCCAAAAAAGTTAACATCAAATTCTTGCCGTAGTGTTTCTAGTTTTAATTCACTGGGTAAAACACCAAAATCAAGTGCAATTCCAGCGTTATTAATCAATAAATCTAAATGGTCCGTTACTTCAAGGATTTTATTTTTGGAATTTTGAATGGATTGTGTGTCTGAAATATCAACTGGAACAAACGAAACATTTGACATGCCCAAGGATTGCACGGCTTTTTGTCCAAGTTCAGCATTGCGTGCTCCTAAAAATACATGATAATTTTTTTCAGCTAATTTACGCACAATTTTATATCCAATACCTTTATTAGCACCTGTTACAAAAGCAAATTTTGTCATATTGTGTTCCTCCAAATTTTATATAAACAAGATACAATTAAAAGGATACGGCCTAAACCTAAGTTGAGGTCAAGGTTTTTTTAAAATTATTATAGGAAACTGATTTTTACATAATATTAAATATTATCGTTTATAAATCAATATTATTATCTTGCCATGCCGGTAATTTATTCGCTAGTGTTGAGTGGTCAGTATTTGTGTGTTCAACTTGGATATGCTTATCCTTAATGAAGCCTGTGAAGAAACATAATGGCTGGAAACTTGTTTCTGAAATCTAGTAACCCCAATACCGTTGATATGGGGTAGCGGGAGTACTTGGCTGGTATGGAAGAATAGTAGGAATCTGGTGTTGGTTCTGTTGATAGCGAGGTGGGATTTCTGTTGCTTTATGGCAGTCCTTGGAGGGAACTATATACGTTGTTGGCTGAACTGATGCAATGGTTTGTTCCCACTGATTTGCATCAAGACAATAGGTATGTGCCATAATCGGAGCAGGAGTAAATTTTAAAATGTCAGATCCTAAAATCACTTCTGGGGTTGAGGCATTAAAAATGGCTAAAAGATGAGAATGATCGACAGTATATAAAAGAATTCGATTTAGTGCCGAAAAATAAGCAACCTTAAATTAGCCAATCATTAAGGCTGTTTAAGGTTGCTTTTATTAATCATTCGTACGGTTTGGGCTGATAGAAATAGTTGGGTTTTACAATCTCATTATTATAGTGACCATGGAAAATATGGGTGGCAGCAGGTGCTAATGGTGGGATGAGCCAAGTCCAATCCCCGGTAACTGGCCGACCGTTTTCCATTTCCTTTTCTTCGAATAGTTTAAACTGCTGTGCAGCGGTATGATGGTCAACGATGCTAACCCCATCCTCCTTAAAGGAATGTAATACGGCAGTATTCAACTCTAATAGTGCCCGGTCCTTCCATAATGAGATATTGCTTTTAATATCTAGTCCCATTAACGACCCGATCTGAGGCAGCAGGTTATACCGGAATTCATCCGCTAAGTTTCGTGCACCTATCTCCGTGCCCATGTACCATCCGTTAAAAGGAGCAGCGGTATATATGATGCCGCCGATTTCAAGGCACATCTCAGAAATCATAGGGACGGCATACCATTTTATTTGTAAGTCCTCGAACCACTCGTATTGCGGATGACGAATCGGAACTTCTAGTAGTAGGTGTTCGGGTATTTCAAATAGTTGTGGAGTGTCATCGTTCACTTGAATGACTAAGGGTAGGACATCAAATTTTCCATATTTCGGTTCCCACCCTAGGTTCAGACAAGTCTCTGTAAAGTCTATGGAAACCGGGTCACCAATAACTCCTTGTTCGGTCTTATAACCTGCGTATCGAATTAATTGGTGATTCCAGATCCGAATCTTTTTATTTGGGAGTGCTTGTGGAAAGATTGTAATGGTTGGTCGAATACGACCTTCATTCGTTGCGTATTCCATATGTTCAAATAGGGCATCCCGTATTTCTACTTCTGTATGTAAATTTCTCTTATCGATGACGGTTAACTGATTCCAAAATAATCTACCTATACAACGGTTACTATTGCGCCAAGCCACTTTTGCACCGTATTCTAGTTCTTCTGTAGTGTGTTCATAAAATCCATGGCCTTGTATCTGTTGAGAGATTTCAATTAGCCGATCTTCTAAGTCCTGGGCTGATTTATTTGTTTCTTTATAAAAAGAACAAATAAATTCCTTTGCTTCCGTAAGTAAATCCTTGTTCAACGTGAATCCTCCTAAGATGATAATTTCCTAATCCTATCATAATGTCTTTCCGTAGTTGCGAACAGTTACTATTTGAAAAAACTAATCAAACGTTTGATTAAAAACACTGGAGCCCTTGGTACATAAGGGCTGAAAAAGTTAATCAAACGTTTAATTAAAAATTGGATCCCTGATACGTAGGATTGAAAAAACTAATCAAACGTTTGATTAAAAACACTGGAGCCCTTGGTACATAAGGGCTGAAAAAACTAATCAAACGTTTGATTAAAAACACTGGAGCCCTTGGTACATAAGGGCTGAAAAAACTAATCAAACGTTTAATTAAAATATTGGGCCCTCTGGTACGTAAGGTAAAAAACTAATCAAACGTTTGATTAAAAACATTGAAACCCTTGGTACGTAAGGCCTGAAGAAACTAATCAAACGTTTAGTTGGTTAAATTTATGTAAAAGTTTATGAATCTTCCAAATTGTGATGTAATAGTCCGTAGGTAATGGTATAATTTTCCTAGTTTTACAAATTAGTAATTTGGAGGTTAATTATGACATGGTTTACCAAATGGGCATTGAGGAATAGAGCGGCTCTCGTTTTTTCCGTCATTGCCTCCATTATCTTCGGTATTTTCAATTATACCAATATCCCAATGGAACTCATGCCGGCTGCAGACCAGCCATATGTTACGATTTCGGTAGTAGGTAACGGCATGGACGCGGTCAGTATGGACGAACAGGTCACACAGCCCATTGAAAAGGCATTAACCGGCATCAAAGGGAAACGAAATGTAGTGGCTGAAACAGGCAATAACTTTTCTCAGATGACGGTGACGTTTGAATCCGACACAAATCTGAAGGAAGCCAAGCAGCAGATTCAAGAAAACATCTCCATGGTCAATTTACCAAATGGAGTCATGAAACCGTATGTGGTGCTCCTTAATACATCGCAGATTCCAGTTGTCTACTTAGGGCTAACATTCGATAAAGAAATCGGAAATAAAGAACTGAACCTCGTCGACAATGACATCCTTCCTCTTTTTAAAGACATTAAAGGGGTCGGAAACGTCATGACCTACGGCGGAAAAAATCAGCAGGTTTCGATCAAGGTGGACCCAGCTAAACTTGCTGCTGCCCAATTTCCTCTTGAAAAGCTATATACGATCCTAAGAGGAAAGAATGCATCCGTTGCGGTAGGCGAACAAACCCTTAATAACCAAGAAACCAGCATCATCGTGACAGGGAAATTAGAAAGTCTTGAAGACATTCAGAACCTTCAATTAAACAGTAGCACCAAATTGAAAGATGTTGCTGACGTGGCGATGGAGAAGAATACCGCCAGTATTACGCATATGAATGGAAAGAATTTTATTGAAATTGTAGTACAGAAAGATTCAACGAGCAATGCTGTCACCCTCGGTAAGCAAGTGGCAGAGTTAGCAAAGAAAATTAACGATGACTATAAAGGAACGTTAACTGCAACCGTATTTATTAACTTAGCCGATACAGTTCTCGATTCCATTAATTCCATGACAAGAGAAGTGCTGACAGGAGCCTTATTTGCCACCTTGATTATCTGGCTGTTCCTGAAAAGCTTCCGCATGACCTTAATTACAATCGTCAGCATTCCGCTTTCTCTTTGTATTACCATGATTCTATTATCCTTCTTTGGAGTTACGCTAAACATTCTGACACTCGGCGGGATTGCCGTATCCGTCGGACGACTCGTGGATGACAGTATCGTGGTGGTGGAAAACATTTTCCGAAGAAAACAAGGAAATGAACTGACACCGTCCTTTATCGTGGAATCGGTAAGAGAAGTGGCGGCAGCCATTACGTCATCTACCCTTACGACGGTAGCGGTGTTTCTTCCGATGCTACTTGCTTCTGGTAGTTTAAAAGATTTAATCGCGCCGTTTGCGATTACCATTACTTGTTCGCTGATGTCGTCACTTCTTGTGGCATTAACCGTCGTACCTGCACTCAGTGGACGATTAATGAAAAATGTAAAAACTAAAGACCACAAACCAGGAACCTTTTATCCTTCCATACTTCGTTGGTCTTTGAACCATAAATGGCTTCCGATTGTCTTATCGGTTGTCGTGGTGATCGGAGCGGTCGGATTATTCACCATGATTCCGAAGGGCTCGGTAGACCAAAAGGATAGTGCCTATCTTTCCGTTCTATTAAAGTACGAAAACGGGGCGAAATTTGATGATATTCAAAATGGTCTTTCCAAGATGGAAACCCTTCTTTCTAATCAAAAAGGTGTGAAAAATAACATTGTTCAGGTCGGCAACAATGCCGATGCGGCGCAGTTTGGGGAACTTCAGGACGCCAATCAAGTCCAGTTCATGGTGTTTTTGAAGGAAGGGGCCGATTCCGCTAAAATTGTACAAGAATTGCGGAAAGCAAAAGATCAGTTCCCTAAGGCAGAGTTAACAGCGAATACAGCGGGGCTAATGGGTGAAAACAAAACCACTGTTTCCGTGGATGTGTTAGGTAAAGACGATTCTGATATTAAAAAAGCAGCTGATATCATCACCAAAAAATTAAACACCATTAAAGGTGTTCAAAAAGTGGCAACCAATGATGATAACAAAAAACCAACGGTGAAAATTACGGTGGATGCGAAAATCGCTAACGCTGAGGAGATTTCCGGATCACTTCAAGCGATGCTGCAACCGGCTGTTATCGGAAGCATGAAGATCGACGGCCGTACCACTACGGTGAAACTCGGTGCCATGAAGGAAATCAGCACAGCGAAAGACTTGGAAAACGTAGAAATCATGTCACATGAAGGTCCGGTATTGTTATCAAAAGTGGCCAAGGTAGAACAAATCCAACAACCGGGCACGCTTTATTCCAAAGACGGACATCACTATCTTCAGGTGAGCGCAACAATCGATCCAAAGAAAATGGTCGACGTTACTGGAGAAATCAATAAACAATTAGTAGCCTGGGAAAAAGATAAGGCTTTTGGTGATGGAACAAGCGCAGAAATCACAGGGTCTTCCATGCAGTCATCTGATGATTTGATGGAACTAGCAAAACTAGCCGTGTTCTCGATAGGAATAGTATTCATGATTCTTTTGGTCACCCTTAAATCATTCCGTGCAAGCTTTGCCATCTTGCTTTCCCTTCCGCTTGCTGCGATCGGTTCATTATTAGGACTAGTCGTATCAAAATCAAGCATCGACATCTCGTCTGGAATTGGCATGCTGATGCTAGTGGGTATCGTTGTGACGAACGCGATCGTCTTAGTGGACCGAATCCGTCATAACGAAAAAAGCATGACCATTCGGGAAGCCATTATGGAAGCAGGAAGCGTCCGTCTTCGTCCTATCTTAATGACGGCTCTCGCCACTGTATTTGCCATGGTTCCGCTATTATTTGGACACGAATCTGCTATGAGCATGAATCTTGTTTCCAAAGGGCTTGCTGTCGTGGTTATTTTCGGACTGATTGTGTCTACTTTACTGACACTGATTGTCATCCCAACGTTCTATGAACTGTTCCATTTCCGAAAGGCAAAGAAACAAAGACTAGATGGGATAAAGAAAAGGACCGCAGAAAATCTTGACGGGTTCACGATTTAAAGGAAAATCAATATTTAAATAACAAGAAAAAACAGCAAATCCTGGTTTGCTGTTTTTTTGTGTTTTATAATCGTTTACATTTTGTTAAGTTGCTGAAACCCTTGGTACATAAGGGATGGGGGAAACTAATTAAACGTTTGATTAAAAAATGTCGCCCCCGGTAGATGCAGATTGGAAAAAAATGTGTGTTTGTGTATTGAATTATACAGTTGAACTGTATAAAATAAAACTATATAGTTCGACTGTATAAAGAAGAACTGAATAACACACACAGGAGGAAGTTATGAAAAGGAATAAACATTTGCCATTAACTGAAACCGTTTATTATATTCTTTTATCTTTGATGGAGCCGGCCCATGGTTATCTGATTTTGCAAAAGGTGGAAGAACTTAGTGACGGTCAAGTAAAGATGGCTGCAGGAACACTTTATGGAGCAATTGAAAATTTACTAAAGTTAAAATTCATTCAACCGGTGGGTAGCCAAGACGGTAGACGGAAAGTGTACTTGATTACAGACTTGGGAAAAGAAATGTTGCGAATTGATTTAGTAAGAATGCAGCACATGATGAAAGTTACCGAAGGGATTTTAAAGAATGGGGGGGGATACAATGAGAAAGTTTAAGTTCTTTTTAGATTTTGAAAAAGAAGAGAAATGGCTAAATGATATGGCAACTGAAGGGTATGAACTCGTAGGAAGGTCCATGGGTTATCGCTTTCGTTCAGTGAGACCGGAGAAAGTGAATATTAAAATCGATTATCGGACATTTAAAAAACAAACAGATTTCGCCGATTACGAAGCATTATTTGAAGATTGTGGTTGGAAGCATCTTGCTGGGACCAAAAGTTCCGGAGTTCAGTATTTTAAAATGGTAAGAGAAGATGCAAGTGAAGATATCTTTTCAGATGGTGATTCTAAGGCAGGAAGATATAAAAGATTTTCTGAGCTGTATTTATCGTTGGCTACACTATATTTACCAATTTTTACGGTATTAATCGCGACGGATTCGATTGATATAGACAGTTTATTTAATCCGAAATTGCTGTATTATACACCAGGGTTATGGGGAAAAACAGGTGCTGCTTTTTGGGAAGCATTTCTCTTTGAAACCCCCTTTGCCTTTATGAGAGGTATATCATGGTCGATCCTACCGGTAATGATATCTATTTTTCTAATCTTTTCTATTAGAGCCAATTGGCACTATCATAAGGTGAAAAAGTAAGCGAATGTGAAGGACGCCCCTTTTAATATGTAAGAAGTGATCAACTATTTACGAGTTGCAGGGCAGCCATTTAGGATGTTGGCTGCCCTGTTTCATCTATTCAGTCCTCTAATGCCAAAAGTAACGTCGAACGGCATTCATCTACCAAGTCTTGATCCTGCAAATCTTCCCCATATAAAAGAAGCACAAGGATCGAGTAAATGGCTTTAAACCGTGCCACCTTTTTTACTTCGTGTGGAACGTCACCATATAAGGTGAAAAATTGCTCCCTGCCTTCAGCAGGTAAAAAACTATAAGCAATCGATAAATCTACAGCTGGATGTCCAATATGGGTATCGCCCCAATCAATCACCGCAGAGATCCGACCGTCCTCATCCACCAGCATATTGCGGATATGTAAATCACCATGAACGAGTGTCTTCGTGTCGTCCTCTAATGGCTTTCCAATGGTTGAAAGAAAGGATTTCAACAAATCCAAAGCGTTTTGTTCTATTAGTCCTTTTAGCTTTGCCTTTTCAATATTGGAGGTAAGCATGGGCATTCTTTTTATAATATTCATTCTTTCAAGCTGGTCATAAGGAACCTGTAACTCTTGCGCCTCGGTTACAGGAAAATCATGAAGCATTCGCAAAAAAAGAGCTAATGGTCCAACTGACTGCAAACGCTGTTCCTTTGTCAGCCTGGCAGGTGTTTTACCAGGTAAGATTTCGTAACCTCCAAATGGCCAGGGGTAAACTTCCACTGGTATCCCTTGAAACTTAGGGTTTGGAATGGCGATGGGCAGCAATGGCTCAATTACAGGAAGAAGACGATTCTCGGTTTGAATCAAGTTGGCCGCGATTTCTCTTCGAGGAAAGCGAAACACGTATTGATTGTTCACGAGAAACACGGAATTATCGAAGCCCTCTCCTAATACCTTCACATGAGCTGGTTGAAGCTGCGGGAACTGTTTTTCAATCATCGGACCAGCTTTTTTTTCAGAAATGACCCGCTCAGGTGCCCACGGTTGACTCATTTAACTCAACTCCAGTATGTACATTTTTATTCATTATACAGTAGTGGTACACGGCCACAAAAAGAAAAATTGAACTATTAAAATTATAGTTGATAATGAATGGATAGAATATTGTTAAGATACATAATAACTTTTGAAGGTGTGGAATCAATGGATTTTCCAACTATACATACAAATTTTTGGGATGCTGTCATTGCAGTTCCCTTAGTTATGTTGCTCACTCAACTAATTAAACTATTTCTAAAGGTACCTAGAAAATTTATTCCAACGGCAGCTCAACTATTAGGATTAGGTATCTCCATATTTATTAGTCACCGACATCACTTATTTGCAGGCATTTTTATGGGCTGGTTTTATGGAGCTGCTGCAATTGGTTCCTATGCTTCATTAAAAACAACCATTATGGCAATCAGAGGAAAAACTAACCAGGAGTAATTTTTAAAGAATGATTAAACCAGGCAATAAGAATGGGATTGCAACTTGTGCAATCCCAAACCAATCGTTCACCCAATTGAGGATGTCAAGCTTCTTGATAGGCAGACGACTCTTTTAATAGCTCTTCCCAATGTTCATAAAGGTCAATGGCAGTTTGATAGTCATCCTGGTCCGCATTATTATCTGATTGTAATTTCACTGTTAATTGACGGCAGGAATTTTCCCATTCCTCTAAGCTTTCGAGATCAAAGAGTTTTGAAAACCGTGGTTTCATATTTTCCCAATTTGCATAAAGGTTCATGCACCAATTTAACAGTTCATCACGGTAGCGGTGTGGCTCCTCAATATCCATTTCATGATAGGATTCGAATTCCATCTCCTCTGGAAAAGCACTTGTTTCCATAAAGTCCTTATGGGAGTGTGGTTCCTCTGATTCAACCTCCATCATTTCATGGAATGCCGGTGCCTCAAGGTCCATATGGGTTTCAGGCTCCACTTCAATCATCTCAAGAATAGGATCTGATTCGTAAAGTTCTTCACGTTGGTCCAACTCCATAGGAAAATCCATATCGACTTCCATCTCTTGGCGTGCATCCGTTTCACTTAGCAGCATTTCCCACTGTTCATATAAACGTAACGCAGTTTGATATTCACTGTAGTCCGATAGTGAATCCACCTGTAATTTCTCTGTTAGTTGAAGGCAGGAACCTTCCCACTGTTCTAGGCTTTCCATGTCAAAGATTTGAGAAAACCTCGGTTTCATTAGATTCCAATTCGCATACATGTTATGACACCAATCCAACAAATCTTCGCGGTACTGTCTTTGCTCTTCTGTCATTCGAAACATTCTCCTTACCCATCTTAGTTGAATTTTTTTTAAAAAGCATCTTCATATTCACATTTATAACGAACACAATTTCATACTATGTACCATGATTGTCCTAGGATTAGACATTTACCTAGATGCCCTTTACAAAAATGAGAAAGAAAAGGAGTTACGGTTGATGACCGGCAAAAAAAGAAGTGGTTAGACCCACTGTAGTAATGGCCAGGCACGAGTAGAAGAAGCTGTCTAATGAAAGTACAGTAAAACCTGCTAAAACAATAAGTCCATCAATAACGATAATGACAAGTGCAATGTTCATGGAAAAGGTACCTGAAATGATTTTCGCGAGTAAGTCGGTTCCTCCAGTGCTCGTCTCATATCGGAGCATTAAACCCACTCCCGTTCCGATAATCACGCCCCCTATTAATGCACCTGCAAGGTGGGAAACAGAGAATTGGTGTCGAAGGGGAGCGAGTATATCAATGAACAAAGAAGAGAGTAACAGTCCTTGTAAACTGCTAAAAAAATATCCTCTTTCATTCATTGATGCAAAAATACAGATTGGAAGGCTTAAAGCTACCATTGTAATGCCTGTCTGAAAATCAAAGAAGTAATGAAGGATTAATGCGATTCCAAGGATTCCTCCATCAATTAAATAATTAGGAACGAGAAATCCATTTACCCCAATTCCTACTAACAAACTGCCAATAATAGTAGCCATTAATTTCTGAAGAATAACAATCACCTTGTCCTATCTTTTTACTCTATAAATATGTCGCATCCTTGAAAATAAGAAGTATGTACAAATGCCTAAATAAACATAATGCTTTTCATATCGGAAATAATAAGGGGTGGCAGAAAGAAAGTAACAGGAATAGAGGGCAGAAAAATGGAAAGAAACTATGCGATCGACTTCATTAAATTTTTTGCGATAGTGGCAGTTGTCATCATCCATACATTCCCTAGCGATGACAAGATAGGATTCTTTTTACTGGATAACTTTTCAAGGTTTGCTGTACCCTTTTTCTTTGTTGCTTCAGGGTACTTGTTCGGTCTCAAAGTGATAAATATTTCTCGATTTGCAAGCTATTTTAAAAGATATGTAATAAAAATACTAAAAATATATGTTTGCTGGCTTTTATTTTATATCGGTTATGATGTGTTACGGATTTCTTTAAGTGGAGGGAATATTAAGCACGAGTTATCTAAGTATTTGGAGGTATTGACCCCTTTAAATCTCTTTTATTATGGGCATGGAACAAGTGGTTATCAATTATGGTTTGTGATTTCTCTGGCATGGAGCATTTCTGTTGTCTATCTATTCTTTAGGTTGAAGAATATAACGCTCCTATTAATCCTTAGCCTATGTTTAAATATAGCCGGTCTTTTTGGGCAGTCGTATTCTATCTTCTATGAAGTATCTCTAGTCACACGAGATGCCTTATTCATTGGGTTATTTTATACTACCTTAGGATTCTGGTTTGCCAGCAGGTTGCCTTTCATACAGTCCTTTAGAATTGAAAAAGGGACGTATTTATCTCTGATAGGTTTCTTCTTAATTCTACAGGCTACGGAAGGTTATTTGCTGACAAAGGTGTTATCTGCTAAGCATGGAGAATACTTTTTATCGACTATATTGCTTACTGTCAGTTTGTTTTTCTTTACTTGTAATAATCCGCAACTTGGAAAGGGAGTATGGATCACAAAAATAGGCGGCAATGCTTTGGGGATCTATGCTGTCCATGTTTTATTGATTGATATGGTAGATATTTTGTTCAAATCTTTCGGTTTAGGGCATTTTTCTCATCATTTAATATGGAACCTGCTGGATGCAACGCTTGTTTTTACTTTATCGTATATAATTTATTACTTGCTGCAAAAAATAAAGCCCCGCCAGCCTTTTTGGAGGTGAATGGGGGACGGTCTTTGTTTGTTTTTAAAAGAATTCTACACAAATTTAATGGAATTCTACACGAAATGGAAGGAATCTACACAAATTCAATGGAATTCTACACAAAATGGAAGGAATTCTACACAAATTTAAAAGAATTCTACATAAAATCAAAGGAATTCTACAAAATCTCAAGTTATTCTACAAAATCGAAGAACAATTCTACAAGTGTTGTAATTTATTTTCCATATCCAACTTCTAAAAAGGCTAACGGACACGTCCCGCAGCCTTTTTACTATATTATTGATTATGGCGAAGTAGTAGGAGTCTGACTATTTTTCGCGAATTTTACCTCTAGCCTTTCACTTACAAAAGTAGAGCCAAGGATCAGAACGCCACCAAGCATTTGCACCCAGTTCATGCTTTCGCCTAAGAAAATCGCTGCGATAATGAAGGCGGAAATCGGATCAATATAGCTGAGAACGGCAATAGTCTGTCCTTTTAATTCCTGAAGAGACGTAAAGTATAAGAAATAAGCTAAGCCGGTATGCACAATCCCGAGGATCAGGATAAAAATGAGCGACGTTGAATCTAAACTAGAAAAATTAAGGTCTCCCTGCCACAGGATATAGGGAAACAAGACCACTGCCCCAGCCATTAATTGAACTAATGTGAGTTCAAACCCAGATAGATTTTTAATAAATTTGTTCATTAAAATGACGCTGGCATATAACGCTGCCGCCAGTAGGCCATACAAAATACCAACCGCATGATTCTGAGAGCCGCTTGTGCCACCAGCCCCCGTATAAACCACTAAAAATAGCCCAATCATCGCTGTTACGATGCAAGCAACCTTGATACTTGTCAGTTTTTCCTTCAAGATCCATGGAGCCAAAATCATAACAAAGATTGGCGCGAAGTAATAGCTGATGGTCGCATTGGAAACGGTCGTATACCGATAGGATTCAAATAGAAAGATCCAATTCAGGCCAATCGCTGCCCCTGAAAGCAGGAGTAGAAGGGCATTTTGTTTTAACGCTTTAAGCGATGGTTTATGCTTGAATAGAAAACTAACAATAAGTAGGAATAGACTCCCGATGATTCCTCTTAAAAAGGCAATTTCGCTTGAAGCTAGATGATCAATCTTTTTGACAAATACCCCGATGCTTCCAAAAATGAGCATGGTGATGATGAGTCTCATTTTTCCGTTCATGTAGAACCCCTCCTAATTATTCTTAATCGAATCACAAATTGAGGCATTTTTCAAACTATTTTTATTAAGAGAGGAGGATCGAATAAATAGTAGTGATAATTTTTTCGGAATATTATAAAATTGTTAGTAATGTGTAGGAAAAAAGGGGAGTGTGTGATGAAGAAGGTATATCAGGATTTCTTTTTGCATTTTGACATTTTAACGATGTTCTTGTTGGTCCTATCTGGAGTGATTTATGTGGTTAGTGTGGGAGTAGAAACTGCATTTGTTTTTTATTTCTTACTCGGTCTATTGACCTTTGCCTTCAGTGAATATTTGACACACCGCTTTTTATTTCATTTAAAAACCCCTAAGAATCCGCACTTTTTGAAATTTCTCAAGAGAATTCATTACGACCACCATATCTATCCCGATGATTTAAAGCTTTTGTTTCTACCGTTATGGTACAGCCTGCCAAACTTCCTGGTTATATGTTCGATTTTCTATTTCAGCACGGGTGATTTTACAGGAACAGTCACGTTTGGAATAGGGTTGATGACGATGTTGTTAACCTATGAATGGAAGCATTACGTAGCCCACCGTCCGTTGAAGCCGAAAACGAAATTCGGTAGATGGGTGAAGAAAGTTCATATTCTTCATCACTATAAAAATGAAAATTACTGGTACGGTGTGAGTACTCCTTTTGCCGATTACTTATTTGGTACGTTTAGAGAGGAAAAAGAGGTTGAAACGAGCAAGACGGCTAGGAATTTGGAGATGAGATAGTTTTACAAGGAAAATTAAAATCAGATTAAATTTGACATACCTTCACATTGTAGAAGGTATTTTTTTATCGATATGAAATATATAAAGTAACACAGCCTTAGAAATTTTCATCCTTCAAACCATTCAAGTAAAGGGAGAGCGATTCGTATGTTCATCGATAGTATTTGTCCGAAATGTGGGGAGATCAATCAAGTAGAACATAAAGGGGAAAAAATTCTTCTAGTCACGTGCAAGAATAAGCATATGTATGACCATGTAGTGATCCCGTATTCACGAAACCAAGCGATTAAGGATGAAAAACGGGCGAAGTTAGAGGAAATGATTGTAGAGAAAAAATTTCATCGAATGAGTGATAAATCCACTATTTGTCTATTAATATTTAATAATGGATACGAAATAGAAGGACGTTCGACGGTTCGAGATGTCGCAGATTTTCGTAACATCATTGGCAAGGATAAGGCCTATGAACAAGCATTGAAGAAGGCTATGGTGGCGTTAGGGGCATTTCTAGTATAAATAAATGAGACGATCCTTTGTTATGGGGATCGTCTCATTTATTTATCTAGTATGAAACTTTTTCCAATTTGAATACGTAGTACACTATTATGAGGAAGGATGGTGATTCATTTGGTAATTGGAGTTGTAACGGGGGCACTTGTGCTAGCTGGAGTGGTGACAGGAGTAGTGGTGTTAGCGACAAAGGATCGAGCTAAATTAGCGAAAGAAAATATTCCTGAGCATTTGGGTGTGCTGACCGATGTTCCAGTGACACCATTGCTTGAAAAATTAGATTCCTCTTTGAATGCCGATTATATGGAACAAGTAAAATATCGTTTTCTTCAGGAACATCCGAAACGGACCGAAGATGAATTCGAATGGCGTCTTTTTGAATTAAAGCGGTATTTCTTGCTTTCAAATATGTTAAAGGAAACGCCTATGTTTAGTGCAGAAGTGGATGAAGTCTGGCATACGATGCTACTTTTTACGCAAAAATATCACACTTTCTCCGATCGATTTGTTGGAAAAATGCTGCATCACACTCCTAATACAAGTCCAACGCCTGCACCGCAAGAACGAGCGTTTTTCGATTGGGTGTTCTCGCATTTGTTTACGATTACCGAGTATAGCTGGAAGTCCTGGGGCAGCTTTTTTAGATACCCTTTAGATAAAAAGATTTTACAAGAGTTCAAGGAAGAAAGTAATGAATGGTTGATTAATAGATATTTTAAAGTGAATGAGGCTAACAGGGGGACGGTTGAATACCTTGTTATGCAGATGAAGCAGCAAGTCATTCATGCGGAAGAAACGTATCATGTGGATTCAAAAGGTCAATTTACGAAGCAGCGACATTATGGTGAAATGACGAACCTGTCTCTTGCTATGGTATTTTTCTCTAGTTTTTACTTTGATGATTATTGGAAGTATGCGAGTGAGTATACGTATGCGAAAGCGGCGAATTATACAAGCGGCTGCTCCACGGCGATTTTCTGCGGGACGGCTTCTCATGGGCAAGGTCATCAGGACGGTGGGCATGGCGACGGTCACGGTGGTGGGGGTCATGACGGCGGTGGCTCAAGCTGCTCAAGTTGCTCCGGCGGCTCCAGTTGTTCAAGCTGTGGAAGTGGATGTTCCTCTTAGCGGAGGAACTGTTTTTTTTGGTAAAAAACTAATCAAACGTTTGATTAGTTTTAAGGAATTAGGAAGTGGAGCCAATAGAACCTCATCTTATAGCATTACAGTAATCTCTTACTAATGTGGAACAAGGGCTTTGTACACCATTCAGAATTCCTATACAAGCTCATTTACGGGGCAGACGGGCACAGTGGGCAGGTGACAGTGCCCAAGCAAGCTCTTTTTTAAGGTGCAAGGTCCTTGTGAACCATTCACAATTCCCATACAAGTTCATTTACGGGGCAGACGGGTACTGTGGGCAGGTGACAGTGCCCAAGCAAGCTCTTTTTTAAGGTGTTAGGTCCTTGTGAACCATTCACAATTCCCATACAAGTTCATTTACGGGGCAGACGGGCACTGTGGGCAGGTGACAGTGCCCAAGCAACCTCTTTTTTAAGGTGCAGGGTCCTTGTGAACCATTCACAATTCCCATCCAAGTTCATTTTCGAAGCAGACGGGCACTATGGGAAAAGGTAACAGTGACAGGTAAGGAATTTTTTTAAGGACAACGGGCATCGTGGATCTCACAGAGTTTACTATTAATTGTGGAAGATTTTGGTTGATGCATAACTGAAAAAACCTTATGATTAATCTAACTAATTATCGGGAGGATGAGGCTATTGCGTACGATTAACAGGTTTTATAAGGGTAAAGAGGTGAAAAATACAATATATTAAGGAGATTAAAATGACCATTATTAATTCTAAACTTTTTTACGGTGATCGGGTAAAGCTATCTGCAGCAAGGGAAGAAGATGTGGACATCATGATGAAGTGGGGCGAGGACGATGAATATCTACGCAATGTGGATACAGACATAGCCCTTCCTAAAACAAAAGAACAATGGAGCGAAGAGGGGAGCTCAGGACATAATAGTTCTTACTTCCGACTTAGAACCATTGAACATGATGAACTGATTGGCTTTGCTGTTATTCATAGCATCGAGTGGAATAATCGCGCGGGAATGTTGGCTATTGGGATTGGCCAGGCCGCACATCGTAACAAAGGTTATGGGTCAGATGCCTTAAAGCTGATTCTTCGCTATGCCTTCCATGAACTAAATCTAGACCGAGTTGGTTTAGAAGTAATTGAATATAACAGAGGTGGAATCAGGGCATACGAAAAGGTTGGTTTTCAATTAGAAGGCCGCAAGCGCTCGATGGTCTATCGGGACGGAAAACGATATGACGTTCTTGTGATGGGCGTTTTACGGCATGAATGGGAAAACCTTCAAACAGTATAAGAAGGAAAAAGGAAAGAGCTGCGCCGTTGCAGCTCTTTTTAATGTAAATCTAAGAAATCACAGACTTTCCTTACATGTTCATTTTTCGGATAGGTTTGGTACAAAGTACTAGAGAGCCGTATCGGATCTCCAAAAAAGTATCTTTCATAGTGTGTTTGTCTCGTTCCAAATGAGCTCATGGTCAAATCCCAAGCTAAACGAAATATTTTCACGCGCTCCTCAGCCGTCTTACTCGCCCCTTGAAGATATTGGTCAAGTTCCGTGCGAATTTCAGATTCAAATGCCTTTTCAGTCGGTAATGATACCATTCCACTTGCACCAATTAATTGAATAATTTCGCTGAAACGAGGATAAATTCGTGGAAAGACGTTTGTGGCAACTTGGAGGGGAAGAAGGCTAGGGCGCATGTATCCCCATTTATCAAGCTGTGCATCATGTTCAGACTTTTCCACAAGTGCTTTCATAGTTTCAAGACCGATGATGATTTCAGATAGTTTTTCCTCAATATGCTGGTATTCACCCACATTAATCGTCTCTACTAAGAGTTCAGCAATACCTAAGACAAACTCGGTTTTTACAATTTGCCTCGTAACCGCTTGATGCGTGGCAAAATGGTGGAAAGAGCTGTGAAGCATGAAATCATAAGCTGCATCGACATTGTCATAAAAGAATACTCGGTCCCACGGAACTAACACGTTATCAAAAACGACGATGGAATCCATCTCTTCATAACGAGAGCTTAAGGGGTGATTAATGGGGGATTCACCACCTACAAATGATTCCCTACAAATAAATTTTAAGCCTTTTGTATCAGAAGGAATGGAGAAAGCAAATGCTTCAGCAGGGTCCATGAATCTCTTTGGAGCTGTATAGACTAATACTTCATCCGTTAATCCACCTTGTGTAGCAAGGAGCCGAGCACCTTTAATGATGATTCCTTTTTCGTTTCGATCAATTACTTTTGCGGAAATGGGGTCCTTAGGACAGTCAAAATTGTATTGGGAACGATTGATTTGAGGAGTAATGAATGTATGTGTAAAGCAAAGGTCGTTTTCTTTTGCATTTTCAAAGACTGCTAGAATGTTTTCAGGAAAGCAGTTTTCTTTTCCCTTCAAGAGGGCAGCCGAAGAGGAGGCAAAGCTCATCACGATTGTGTTCATATAATCTGGACTTCTGCCCATCAATCCATGAGTGTGCTTTGCCCAGATTTCGAACATTTCTCGTTTTTTCTTTAAATCTTCTTTTGTTTTCGGCTGTAGGAAGGAAAGTCCTATTAAGCTATTAGTTTGTGGTGATAGGTAAGTCATTTTCTTGATATACTCACTATCACACTGCAAATCATAAAGCGATGCTTTTGTTTGCAGGATGCCTTTAAAGGCAGGATGTTCAGAAAGCATTCCCTTTATTTTTTCACCGTCATACCAAATTTCAGTTTTCATGTTATTTAATCGGTCTAAAAAATGATTCCCCGTAATGATTCCCATATGCACACTCCCAATTTTTGTACATGTTAGCTAGTTCTATTTTATTGGATAACCTGTTGGCATGTTCCAATAGGATAAGCCTTGTTTTAAATTGGGAAGAGTAAGGGTACGTTTTATGAAATAAAGGGAATGTTTTCTTTTCTAAATCAGTACTGGCTCCGCCTTCGCCATATACCATGATAGCCACACGCGCTATCCCCACTATTCCATACTATACCCACAATTTATTAATAAACTATGTCATTTTTGTTAGGAACATATTAATCATTTGTTACAACGACAACTTAACACCGAAAAGTAGGAATTCTTAGGGTGTTTCTAGAAAAAGTAAAGTAATGCTAAAGAAGCAACCTTTAATGGCTGCTTCTTTAGTCGTTTTGGGGCTGTTTTTTTGTGGACGGTTCGATGAACTCAGCCAATTCTTCTTTCATCTGGTCGAGATTTTCCTCTGTTTTGGTATCCCAAATACTGTATTTTATTTCGTTAGGTTGATTTTCCTTTTTTATCATGTTGGGGATTCACCTCAATTATTAGCGTATCTATTAATAGTAGAACTATACGTTTTTGTTTATACTAGATGCTTAAGAATTATGGACGAAAGGGTGGCAATGATGGCAAGAGAGATTGTTTTATTTATAGCAGCAAGTTTAGATGGATTCATCGCGAAAGAAGGGGACGATTTAGATTGGTTACACGAAACCGAGGGTGAGGGGGATAATGGTTTTTCTGAAATGTATGAATCGATTGATACCATCATTATGGGGAAGAAAACATACGATTACGTAGTAAGAGTAACTGATTCGTTTCCGCACTCCGATCGGAAGTGTTATGTGTTCTCGAGGTCTGAGCAGGGGTCGGATGGGGACGTGGAATTTGTAAATGAAGATGTTATTGAGTTTACTAAGAAATTGAAGCAACGTGAGGGTTCTAAAATCTGGATGGTTGGTGGGGCCCATCTGCTCGATGCGTTTATGAAAGAGAAGCTGATCGATGAAATCATTATAACGATTACGCCTCATATACTAGGTTCAGGTATTCCGTTATTTAAAGCTCCAAATCCGGAGTTATCGTTAACGCTGCTTGAGGTAAAGCGCTATAACCAATTTGCGCAGATGCATTATAAAGTGAAACATTAGACCTTTTCATTTTTTTGAGAAGGTCTTTTTTATTGGGGTGATTTTGAGAGTGATTTTCAGATTCGCTGATAAATCTCGGAAATTCGCTGATAAATTTTGATATTCGCTGATAAAATTCTAGATTCGCTGATAAATGCTAATAATTCGCTGATAAGATTCCTGTTTTTCTTAATTTAAGTGTAATATTACACTTTACTTAACCTTCTACGAGCCCGAAAGCTCGATTCAGAGGTTGATTAGGTCGCGTAGACTGCTTCTACGAGCCTGAAAGCTCGATTCAGAGGTTGATTAGGTCGCGTAGACTGCTTCTACGAGCCCGAAAGCTCGATTCAGCGGTTGATTAGGTAGGGAGACTGCTTCTACGAGCCCGAAAGCTCGATTTAGAAGTTGATTAGGTCGCGTAGACTGCTTCTACGAGCCCGAAAGCTCGATTCAGAGGTTGATTAGGTCGCGTAGACTGCTTCTACGAGCCCGAAAGCTCGATTCAGAGGTTGATTAGGTCGCGTAGACTGCTTCTACGAGCCCGAAAGCTCGATTCAGAGATTAAGTCCATATAATTGTGTAAAAAGAAAATGAGTCAAATTAATTCCTCATGGCTACAATGTTATCAGCGACGAAAACAATGTGGAGGAATTAATTATGACTCAAATACAGTTTAACCTAAATATTGATGATTTAAAAGATTCTGTTATGAACTCTGATATAGACGCTGTCATCAAAGCTTCTATTGTCCTTGTATTAAACTCTGTTATGGAAAAAGAACGCGATGAGTTCTTACAAGCCGGTTCTTACGAACGTTCAAGCTTACGTCGTGACTACCGCAATGGATATTATGATCGTGATTTATTATTTAGCATTGGAAAAATTACGCTTAGAGTACCTCGTACTCGTAGTGGAGAGTTTTCAACTACAGTGTTTGAACAATATGCCCGGTGTGACCAATCATTTGTATTAGCTATGCTTGAAATGGTGGTGAATGGGGTTTCCACAAGAAAGGTTTCCAATATTGTGGAACAACTCTGTGGGAATAAGGTCTCTAAATCATTTGTATCCACTCTTACAGAAAAGCTAGATCCTGTAGTGAATCAATGGGCAAGTCGGCCCCTGAACACAATGTACTACCCATATATCTTTGCAGATGCCATGTATATCAAAGTAAGAGAACATAACCGTGTCGTATCTAAAGCTGTTTATATCGCAACGGCTGTTGACGAGAACAATAGGCGTGAAATTCTTGGTTTGAGAGTAGATCATAAAGAGAGTACTGAAGCTTGGCAGCGTTTCTTCCAATACTTACAGTCTAGAGGTCTACAATCACCTAAGCTAATCATTTCTGATGCACACAAAGGGTTAAAAGCTGCCATCGGAACGGAGTTTGTAGGATCTGCCTGGCAAAGATGTACGGTACACTTCAAAAAGAATATCATAACCCATATGCCTAAAAAGGGTATGGATGAAGTCAAAATCGGGTTAAAGAGAATATTTGAAGTAGCGACCGTAGAGGAAGCCAGAAAATATAAGAAAGAGTTCATTGAGCAATTTAGTGGCAATTCAAAATTAGACAAGGCCATAGAAATATTAGAGGAAGGCTTCGAAGATGCCATTCAATACTTGAATGAGAAACCGAAATATCATAAGCATATTCGAAGTACAAACTCGTTAGAAAGAATCAATGAGGAAGTCCGGAGAAGAGAGAGGGTAATTAGAATATTTCCTAATACACAGTCAGCTTTCAGATTAATTGGAGCGGTCTTAATGGACTATGCCGAGGAAGTAGGAAGAAGAATAATTCAGGACAAAGAAGAGAAAAAATAGCGACCCGAAGCGCGAATTTTTGGTGTACTGGAAGGGGGTACCCCCTTCCAGTACACCAAAAATAAATCATCTGCTTAACATTGCTTTTCATGAGGAATGAATTTACACATAATAATGGGCTTGACTGATTCAGAAGTTGATTAGGTCGCGTAGACTGCTTCTACGAGCCCGAAAGCTCGATTCAGAGGTTGATTAGGTCGCGTAGACTGCTTCTACGAGCCCGAATCCTCCATCTAGCAGTCAATTGGGTCACATAAACCGCCTCTATGTGACCGAACCCATCAACTAGAACCCAATGAATCACATAAACTTCTTTCTTTTTAAAAAATACAAATCCTTTCACAAAAATAAATTACCTTTTTTTACAATTAGGACATATGTCCTTCCCTAGACACCTCAAAATACATTTTAATTAAGATAAATCAACGATGGAGAGTGAACACGATGAAAGGAATCTTTTTTGCTTTTTTAGCCGGGGCGTTTATTACCCTGCAAGGAGTCGCAAACACTGAAATTAGTAATGATATAGGCACGTGGCAAGCTGCAACCATTACGCAGTTAACAGGATTTATAGTTGCTTTTCTTATACTCATGCTCACCCGTGAAAAAAAATTCCAAGGCTTCACGCAGGTCAAACCGTTATATTTAGTCGGCGGTACCTTCGGCGCGGTTGTCGTGTTTAGCAACGTCACCGCGATTCAGCATATAGGTGTTACCTTTACAGTTGCTGTTATCCTGATTGCTCAGCTTTGTCTAACCTTTATAATAGACAGTAACGGTTGGTTCGGCCTAACAAAGCAAAAAATGAAGTTGCCACAGTTTATTGGTATTGGAATGATGATTGCTGGGGTATTGATTCTTAGGTTCTAAACCTAGTGGGTGGAAGGTGGATCTTAGCAAATGAAAGAGATAAAAGATCGGTCGCAATTACAATCATATATAGATACTTTTCAGCTGGACCCCATATTTAATCAACAGCTGCATCCGTATTTGTCTCTGTACAGCTTTGAAGAAGGGGAACTTATCTGTTCCCAGGGAGAACCTTCCGAATATTTGTACGTCCTTGTGAAGGGAAAGGTTAAAATCTATACCAACTCGGCGGAAGGGAAAACGCTCATCTTATCGTTTAAGACACCGCTTGAAGTAATAGGGGATCTGGAATACGTGCAGGGGATAGATTTTGTTAATACAGTGGAGGCTGTTTCGTCAGTTAGTATGATCGGTATTCATCATCGCTGGTTGAAAAAATATGCAAAAGATCATGCACCGTTCCTCCAATTTTTATTAGAAATTATCACGAAAAAATTCCATGTCAAATCAAAATCTATGAGTCTTACCATCATGTATCCTGTCGAGGTGCGGTTGGCCAGTTATCTCATGTCGGTCTCGTTGGATGAATCGGTCTCACTGAATAAAAGCCAAATAAGCATTAGTATCAGGGATACGGCCAATTTGATTGGAACAAGTTATCGGCATTTAAATCGAGTAATCGGCCAATTGTGTGAAGATGGTTTAATCGAGCGGAAAAAGGGAGTCATCCTCATCAAAGATCGGGAAGCATTGAGGATGTTGGCTGGAGATAATATTTACGAATAGATTTGAAATTGAACAAACAGGGGGAGAAGTATGATTCTAGGTCTATTATTCTCATTGATCGCTGGGGCGTTACTCAGCGTGCAAAATATATTCAACAGTAAGGTAAACGAACGAGCGGGATCCTGGGCCACGACCACATTAGTATTAGGTCTAGGATTCCTTGCTTCCATGATTTTTGGGTTGATGTTTGAAGGAAAAGAATTATTTCATCTACAAAATATGAAGCTTTGGTATTGGTTCAGTGGCTTACTTGGGATAGGAGTGGTCACATTTATCGTTCAGGGCATGAAACACCTTGGACCAAGCTATGCTATTTCGATCGTCTTTGCCTCACAGCTTGCATTTGCTTTATTGTGGGACTCTCTCGGGTTATTAGGTTTAGAAAAAGTTCCATTTACTTTTAAGCAGTTAATTGGTGTGCTGGTTATCGTCGGTGGGGTTGTTGTTTTTAAATTTGGGGGTAGACGAGAAAGCCAAGTACATGCTAAAAAAATGGTAGAGTTAACGAATGAAGTTTGAATCCAAGTACCTTCCCTTCACAAGTGCATAGGATAATTTTATAAACTGTGAAGGGATTGAGAAAAATGTACAATGTACCCTATCCTTATCAATATCCTTATTATGCTAATGTTCCAATGTATAACTATGGAAGACAGTATGTTTATTCAACTTATCCTAATGGGGTAGTGCACGCTAACAGATTTGATTCATTGCGATCTTCCAACGGTAATGGAAGTGTTCTTTTAACAGATTATGGACCAAACCCATTTGTCGTTAACATCAATGAAGCATCGAAGCAAAACAATACGTATCGGACAGCCTTATGGACAGGGGCACATTATCAAGTTACTTTGATGAGCCTCAATGTTGGTGAAGATATCGGTTTGGAAATCCATCCAAATGTTGATCAATTCTTACGGATTGAACAAGGCCAGGGTATTGTTCAAATGGGCAAGAGTAAAGAGAATTTAAACTTTGAAAGACATGTCTCTGATGATTCGGCGATAATGATACCTGCTGGAACATGGCATAATCTAACCAATACAGGTAATACTCCGTTAAAACTTTATTCGATATATGCTCCTCCTAACCATCCATTTGGTACTGTGCATGCTACCAAAGCAGCTGCAATGGCTGCGGAAGAAGGCAACGGTCATGGTAATGGAAATACAGCAGTTTTTGGAAAAACTCCAGATGAATGGATACAGCACACGGAATTTTTGGTAAAAGAAGGGTTAGAGGATGTTAAAAGAGGAATAAATGCTACACATATTCTTCAAGAATTTATTCTAATGGGCGTTCTTGTAGGGAAAGGGTATTCTCCTGAAAAAGCATATGAAACAGTAGAAGAATGGGAACGCTCAGGAAAATCCAAACTTCTTGTGCAAAGCAAAAATATGTAGTAGTAAAGTAAAACCATATTCGAAGTGAAAATTAAAATTGCAAATAATGTTAAGCAATTGGTACCTCAAAAAAAGAACGGCTTACTAATTGGTAAGCCGTTCTCTTTTGAGGTACCCGCACATATAAAAGCAACTATAATAGCAGAGCAATTCGCATATGAATTTGCTCCCCCTTTTATTTCATTTAATATGGTTTATTAAGGAAATTAGGGTTAAAATCGCACCTTAAATCACATACCCATTAGCATACACCATAATAAAAATTATGGTCTTGCGTTTTCCTGTGCGATTTCATACGCCAATAGCATTTACATCAAAATCAAAAAATTAGGGAACTTCAAATGAAGTTCCCACTTTTATGTCACTTTGCTCTTCTGCTAAAGCCCCCATTAGTTTAAGTGAATTTTTTCACAAAATACTTCATTTAAATATCAGTGTTAATATGAGTAAATAAACCAAATGATGATTGCAATAACTGGGATGGCAAAACTAATTTTGAAGCTAATCCAATAAATTTTATTAAGTTTATTATATTTCTCCGTGTATTTCGAATATGCTGCTTTAACCTTTTCATAAACTTCTGCTTCCGTATCATCATAACTATTCTCTTGGCTATCATTAATAAACTGCTCAAGTTTGGGAAAGAGCACTTTGTTTATCTTTCGAGAGTTAGAAAATTGCCAAATTCCTTTGTAGAGCCCAAATCCAACATTCCACGCGAAGAACAAATTGATTAAAGCACCAATAAAATCCGAATATAGTTGTCTTCCGAAACCGTTAACCGCACTAATAATTATGATAAAAGTGAATGCGGTTAAAATTAAAATTATTACAGGTTTTTTTATCTCTTCTAATATTTCTTTTTTACTCCTCGTCATTTCTGCAACATCCAGCTTCATCAAAAATCACACCCAGTATATTTTATACCTAATAATTCTATAGTTGTCTTTAATTATCCTTCTTCAATTAAACTGCCCGTTACTTCAATAAGAAAGGGCATTACCGTTCTTTCAGTAATGCCCCTGTTACTTTAAGTACATTATTCCTCGTACTGGTTATTACTTCTTTGGTCGTTTTTTCATTAATTTAAATAGATATCGTATCAAGTAGGTACCCAATAAAGCAATCCCTAACGCATAGGAATGGCTTTTCGTTCCTTCTTGAAACCAATCGCTATGGAATAAACGAGGAACGTAAAAAAGACTGAGTAATAGAACTAAACCAAAGCTAAGTTCAATTAAGAATTGTTGGAACTTCTTCAAAATCAAAACCCCTTAATCGTAATAAGTCTTACATTTTTTACAAAAAGAGATGAAAAACAACAATGTTTGCAAAACAGCCTTTTATTTTGATTCGAAACATAGTCTACAAACTGTGTTCAAACTCATAATGGAAACAAATCCAGTACATATTTTCAAATACATCATATCTATAACTATTAATTTTTATAGTCAGTTAACAGCGAACACCAGTAGGATATGTCATTATGTAGCAGCCTTCTTCCATTGAGCTTTTACCAGCATATTCATTAAATAACTAATTCTATTACTCCCTAATATTTTCCTTCTTCAACTAACCTGCCACATAAGTAAAAAGAACCGTAGCTATACTAAACCGTTCTCTTTTGAAGTACCCGCAACTTTAATAACAATGAAAGTCAGATATGAATTCGTATTGCTACTTAAATATGAAAACAAGGTTTCGGTAAATTGGAAGTATAAACAGCATGTAAACTCCCATAATGATTTTCCATTTAACAATTTTATTGACTTTGGATAAATCTATAGAAAAAAAGAATAACTAGTTGGACAATCGATATTACAGCAAATGCCGCCATGCTCATACCAAGGATACCAATAAAGGCAAGTCCATCCTCAAGCGACAAAAGAAGCCAGTAACTCATCCCTACTATGACTACAAGACTTAGGTACCCCGAATATACAAACGAATCGAATATCTTTTTTTTCCTCGAATAAATAATAAACTCTATTATCAAACCTACCACTAACAAAAGGGGCATGGTCGTAACATAAATTAATTCCCTAGATTTTTTTGCTTCAAAGAACGAATGAGCAAATCCTTCTAATATCGCTCTTCCATCAAAAGCAGAAATGCCGAAAATTGAAAACCAAATTGATAGTAGCAGAAGTCCTTTAAATACTGTAGAGACGGATCCCTTCATGAGACACCTCCTAAAAAGGGTGTAATTTTACACTAATTATACCATATTTTAACTTTTGTTAATAAAGAATTTAAGTATATTTCAGGAAATGTAGGTGAATGTAGTCAACTACATTTCTTATAAAAATGCTAAAAGCAGTGTTATTTCATTTACGAAATTCCACTGCTTTTATACTTGTTTTTATATTTATGTTTTTTCCTATGTGGGTACTCCAAAAGAGCACGACAAAAGCTATTATAATCCTTCTTAAAATTTTGCCCCTGTTAGCTGAAAAAGGTTAAATCAAATAATGCGTTTCTTGAACAGAAATCACTTCAACTTCCGTACAGTAAAAATGGATTGTGCCATTTTCATAATCTGTTACTTCATAATTCTTATTTTCCCAACCTAAATCTCTAATATCGTATATATCAAGGTGAATTTGGTGAAATTGACCACCACTCTCAAAGTCTATACTCTCAGGATAATAAAAGCGAAATCTCGTAATATATTATTTTTCCGCAGCCTCAATAATAAAATCAATATCCAGTGAAGAAGTACCTTCTAATAATTCACTTTTAAAACTTAAAAAGAATCCAACAATAAACTTTATATTTTGAAGCGTAAATTCTTGGGCTACTTCCGTTATTAGTTCAATATTTTTAATCAATTTAACCACCTCAAACAACCAATTACTTTATACTTCCATGAAAAAAATCCGTTTTCTTTCTTCTACTAACCTGCCCCGTTAGTGCAATAAGTTTCTTTACTAATTTTACAATACATCACCTCTTACTAATGCTAAAAGAAGTGCGAATTCGGGTGTGAAATCCACTGCTTTTATACTTGTTATTATATATACTTTTTCCTATGTGGGTACTCCAAAAGAGAACGGCTTAACTAATTGGTAAGCCGCTTTTTCTTTAAGCGGGTGTCTTTGCCCAAGGAAGGTAATTTATTGGTCAGTAAGTAAAAATATAGAATGATTCCCATCCCAGAAGGGAAAAGTAAGCTGAAAAGGGGGAAATGTGTTTATGCCTATGATCATTAGGATTCTTCAGCTTACGTTACCGTGGATTTCCATTATATTTCTCCCAAAGAGGTCATTTAAACACTATTTACCCGTTTCTATTTTCGCTTCGGTCCTTGTGTGCGGAATGTGTTTATTGGCGGGTCCATTAAAATGGTGGAATAGTTCGGGTGGTTGGAAAGCAAGACTGCTAAACGATTGCAGTTTTATTTTTGGGCCTTTTTTTGTAGGAACGTTATGGATTTTTCACTTTACCTTCGGGAATTTAAAACGATATTTTCTCGCTAATCTACTAATGGATTCACTTTTTTCCTTTCCATTAACGTATCTTTATCAAAAGGGAAAACTGTTTAAATTAATTAAATTTAAGCCATTACACATATTTCTAACCTTCATTAGCTATTCTTTCATTATTTATGGATTTCAGATATTGATACAGAAGAAAGTGGGAAAATGGAGATGACGCTACCTGTTCAGGTGGCGTTTTTTATTTGTCGAAACTATTAAGTGAAAAGATCGTCTATTTTTATAGAAAACAGAAGGAGTTGGTAAGGTTGAAGGAGAATAAATGTCTGAAGTGTAATAGTGAAGAGGTAGCAGAAGGCACGGATTTTATGCCAGTAAAACCGTTAAATAAGAAATTTTCAATGGGTTCAAATAAGATTTATACTTTTTGTTTGAATTGCGGAGAGGTACTTTCGATACGAATTGAAAACCCTATGAAGTTTAAAGAGTAGATTTTGAACTTAGGGATAACAAGAAAGTGGGTTGGAGTTAGTGAAGGTCATAACGTTATGCGGTTCTACTAAATTTAAAGAGCAATTTGAAAAAGCAAATGCCTATCTGACACTGAAAGGGAACGTTGTGATTAGTCTAGGCTTCTTTGAGCAGAGTGAAGGCATAGAAATAACAAAGGAACAAGAAGAACTATTTGCTACAATTCATTTTCGAAAAATTGATTTGGCGGATGAAATTTTTATTATTGATGTTAATGGTTATATTGGAAGTAGTACCAGGAAAGAAATTGAATATGCGAATCATGCAGGCAAACCTGTTCGTTATTATTCTCAAAGTGAGTTGGTATCAGAAAGCCAGAAAAACTAATCAAACGTTTGATTAAAATCCTGGAGCCCCTGATATGTAAGGGTTCGCGAAACTAATCAAACGTTTGATTGGAAAATAAACCCCCTTGATCTATCTGATCAAAGGGTTTTTTTTAGCTGGTTAAGAACCAATGGAATAAAATCAGCATAGCTGTCTATATGAAAATCAGCTTCAATATCTTGGTTTTGAAAGGCTACGGTTTTAATGTTTAACTTTCTAGCCGGAATCAAATCTAAGTCACGGTCGCCCACAACTAAATCGATACGGTGACTTTTTAGTACATACTCATATGAAGCACTATGGGGTTTTCTCGTAAATCCTTGCTCTTCAACCGAAACCACTTCTGTAAAATACTTTTTCAAATTGTATTTTTCAAGAAGAAAGATCGTCGACTCCTTATCCCGATGAGTAACAATAATATTATTTTCAACAGATGAAAGGACCTCTTCTAATTGCTCAAAGGGTGTGCTTTCATTTTTTGAATAATAGTTATGTAATCGTGTGTATTCCTCTCGTTGGCTCTCATCGATTCCATAATGTTTAAATGCCGTTTTGGAGTCTTTTTTTAGCCATTTCAACACTTCTGTGCGGTCTAAATCTTGTTTACTTAAGCTGATGAAACCCTCCACCAATGCTGGATAGGTATCAAAAAGAGTCCCGTCGAAATCCCAAAGTATGTTCATAAATATCCCTCTTTGTAAAAATGTTTTGTTTTTTAAAGACAGTAACATAGAATGAAAGAAAAAGGAATTATTTAGTGTGCTGAAAAACAAGGGGTGGATTGCGATGAAAGCGAGAAATACCTTTCCATACATCTATTTTTTCGAAGAGCCGAATGTTGTGTATGTTTATAAAATTCAAGGAGATGACTATATAACTACTGCGGAGTTGTCTCACCAAGGAGAATGGGAAACATACGAAATTACAGATAGTTTTGAGGGATTTAATCATGAAGAAAATAGTCCTCTTGAAGGTCGGGGATATTTTATAAGCCAAAGTCACGTTAACTTCATGGTAGGAAAAATAAATGAACTCATTCGTAAACAAAGAAAAGGTGCCTATTCCCTTGAGAAAGATGGCCCGGTACATCTGGTTTCTTCCGCATCCACTGCGGGGGCTTTAAAGGTGGGGCTAGAGCGGCCAAAAACGGTGATACCATTTCAAGATTATTTTTCAATCGGACCGGTATGGAAGCTGGATAAAAAGAGTGGACAAGCTTATCGCCATGAATGGATGAATGACAATATTAACTTAGAACAGGATGAGTATGAACTAGAAAATAATTTTACTAAGGCGCTGCTAGAAATAGAGGATATACCCGAGGGTGTTCCTATTTACATTTGGACAGCCAACAATGGAAACGAACAAACAGGCCTCCGTTTTTTCCTTCATTTAATGAGAAACAAAACCAATCAGGTCTTTGTTCTAAATACAACAGAACTTTTTGAACAATGGATGGGCGCCAAAGATGAGAGGTTATATTCGAGTATACTAAACCCAAATGTGTTAAGATTCTTATTTGAAAAGACTCAAGCCGCCAACCCATTAATTCGGGAGGAACGGATGATTTTAAAGAAAGAATGGGAAATACTTGTGCAAACAAAAGAAGTACTTCGTCTATGGAAAAATGGGAAGGTAACTAGCGTGCCAGATGACTACTTTGATGCACTCATCATAGAAGTAATTAATGAATTACATAAAAAGCAAAAAAAGAAAGATTTTATTCGTACGGGGAGAGTAATAGGTGAAGCACTTCACCGGATGGAAGAAATCGTGGGTGACTTTTATTTAGAATATAGAATTAGACATCTAATCTATAATGGAGTTCTTGAAATAAAAGGGGTACCAAGATCCATGAGGCATTATAGCGTGAAATTACCAGATTGAGTGAAAATAGAGGTCAAAGGCGGGAGCGCGGATGAAAAAAGAGGGGAAATTTAAAGGTGCCAACGGAGCGGAATTATTTTATCAAGTTCTGTATCCAAAGGTTGCAGCTCCAAAAGCGGCTGTTATTTTAGTACATGGTCATGGGGATCATAGTGGCGGTTTGCAAAACCTTAGTAACAGCCTAGCGAGTCAGGATTATTTAGTGTATGGATTTGATTTGCGTGGACATGGGAAAAGTACGGGTAAAAGGGGATATATTAAAGAGTGGGCGGAATATAGGAATGATTTACATGAATTTCGAAAGCTGGTAGCCCCTGAGATGCCTGCCCTGCCACTATTCATTGTGGGGCATAGCATTGGTGGAGTGATTGTCCTTGATTATACATTGGATTATGGTGAAGGACTGGCAGGAATGGTTGCCATTTCTCCAGCTATTTCGTATGAGGTTACGCCTTCAGAGAGAATTCTTATAACGTTAATGGGGAAACTTAAACCGGATTATAGTATCGTCAAGACGGGTAACCCGCAAATATTAACGAAGGATCCTGAGGAACTTGATAGACTAGCCGCGGATGAGTTACGCCATGATGTGGTCACACCTGGGTTGGGGCGTGGTCTAATGCGAACAGTGGCTCGGTTAGCGAATGAGGCAAAATCTATTAAACTGCCTATTTTATTACAGTTTGGACTGGAAGATGAGCTAACGCCTCCTGAGAAGCTTCACCATTTCTTTGATACCGTTTCTTCTCCAAACAAACAGAAATATGAATACCCTCATATGAGGCACCGGCCGTTTGATGATTTAGAGCGGGAACATTTTTTTGAGGATATGATTCATTGGTTAGATAAGCAGGTTGAAAATCTATAACGAGTGGTTGACACAAACTTTTGTAAAAATATAGCCTATAATTTTCATATTTTCACAGGTATAGTGACAGTATTGAAACTGTAAGGAGTGGGCTAAGATGTTTTTTAAACTAACAAAAGAGCAGCAACAGGTAATGATCTCTGACATTCAATCTTTCTTTTCTGATGAGAGGGACGAAGAACTTTCTGAATTTGCAGCAGAAAGAGTGTTAGATTTTGTGAAGGAGACACTTGCGCCACATTTTTATAATGCGGCAGTTTTTGATGTGAAACGTGTGGTAGAGGAGCGATATGCGTCTCTTGAGGATGAGATTTTAACACTGGAGAGACCATTAAAGAGATAATATTGTTTATCTAAGCAGGGCGTGTAGCTCTGCTTTTTATTTTTATAGGTGATTTTCAATAGATTGGAAGGTGATTTCCATCTTTTGTAGAATTCCCTCTTGAATTTGTAGAATAAGTTGAAATTTTGTAGAATTCGCTCTCGACTTTGTAGAATAACTCTGGGAATCAGTCATTTTGAGGTGAAATTGGGAATTGATTTCCAAACTTTGTAGAATCCAACCCCGATTTTGTAGAATAAATTAAAATTTTGTAGAATTCCTCCCCAATTTTGTAGAATTTTCTCTCAATATATTAAATTTCCTTCTACATCTTACTCTAAAATAAAAAAACTGTCCTCTATTACTCTCTATTTGTGGGAGAACTACTTTTTTCCAAAACGAATAGATGAAGTCTACCCTTGATATGGATACCCATTGGCACTTTTTTATATATTTTTTCAAAAAGATGCAACCTAAATGGCGTCACGGTCGCCTAAAAGGTAATAACAATGAAATAAAGAAGGAGGTGCTTCTATCATGGATCAGAAAAAGCTGATCGATCGGATCCAAAATGGAGAGGACTCAGCGTTTGCTGAACTCATTCATCCGTTGATTGAAAAAGGATATCGTACCAGTTATTCGATTCTGCGCTCGAAGGAACAGGCGGAAGAAGTCGTACAAAACGCAATGATTGAAGCCTACCGAAACATTATGAGCGGGAAGGAAATCACTTATTTTACCACATGGTTTTACAAGCTGGTCTCACACCGGTCGATTGATGTTTTGAGGAAGAATGGAAGATTGAGAGAAGCTTCGCTTGAAATAGAATACCTGAGGGATGAGCAGGGTGTGGTGGATAGCGTGATAAAAGAGGAAACGGAAAATGAGATTAAAAAGGGCATATCGTCTCTAGAGAACAGGGATTACCGAAATGTTCTTCTTCTTTATTATTATCAAGAACTTACCATTCAGGAAGTGTCTGATCTACTTGGAATCAATAGTTCCACAGTAAAATCCCAACTGCGAAGGGCACGGAACGCCTTGAAAAAAAGATTACTAGAAAATCAGATGATAGGGGTGAATTCATAATGATGGATGAGTTATTGAAGAAAGAAATTGAGGAAGATATGGAAAAAATTCAGGTTCCTTCTTCCCTTTATGATTTTGCTAAGAATATCAAGGAGGAATCGAAGGTGACAAACGTTCAAGAAATCCCAGTTGTGAAAAAAAGGCGCAATAGGAAATTCCATTTTGCTGCAGCAGCAGTCGTGGGTCTAGGTATCTTGACAGGTTCTGCCTTCCTAAATCCATCGATAGCGGAAATGGCTTCGAAGATTCCGTATTTGGGGCAGGTGTTCCAAACAAAACCGGCTTACGAGCTCATCCATGATGCTTTGGAGAAGGAGGGATATAAGAATCTATCTCTTGGCATGACCCCGGGTGAAAAGGTATTGTTTGAGATTCGGTTGGAAGGTTCCGAAAAGGATGCGGATCGGGAAAGGGGAAAAATCACAGGGATTGTTGAGGATATTCTGAAAAGTAAAGGATACGATTCGTACGAAATAAATGTGACTTCGTTTATTCCAGGAGTTGTAAAAGAGACGGAAGAAGAGAAACAAATGACGCAGCTTGGATCGAAGATTGAAGAAGGGCTGAGAGCTTCTGGTTATGACATTATCAGTGTAAATCCGTATAACCCGAAAATTGAAGTGAGTATTCCTTTGACAGAGAAGCGTGTTGATGAAATCCAGAAGGCCACGATTGAACTTGCAAAAGTGAATGGTTCAGATAAAGAGGTTCAAATGGATGTGGTAGATGTAGAGAACAACAAGCGTGAGGGTATGTGGATGGAATATTTGAGAAGCATCCACGAAGGGCTTGCCTTGAAGAAGGAGTACAAAGTCTCTGGATATGCTTATTCGTATAAGCCTGAAAAGGTAAAGATTGTAATTAAAACTAGTATGACTGCTTCGGATGAAGGGGCGAAAGAGACGGTTGGGAAAATTCGTTACGAGATAAAGGCGTTTCTCGACAGTGAAGACGTGAAGGCAAAGGTAGGAAAACAGCCGTATGTGGTCATTGTCCGCGATAAGAGTGGGAAGGATTTTCCGTACTAGGGTGTAAATTTTTCTGTTATACAGTAGAACCCCCTTCCAACTGAAGGGGGCTGTTTAGTCTCTTAGAGAAAGTCTAGTTAACCACTCTTTATCCCACTGAAAATACAATTCAGCATTCCCTGCTTGTGAAAATAAATGCTTTGGGTAAGGCAGGGCCAGTTCAGGCATATCGTCTGGGTGAAAATAGCGGAGTTCAGCTGTTTCGTTATCGATTGGATTTAGCTCCCCACTCTGAATCTCACATTCAAACATAAAGATGTTATATTCGACCTGATGACCGTTAGGATATTGATAACGGTATTCTTTTCCGCCAAAAACGCCTAGTAGTTTTCTCGGGACAACAAGTAATCCTGTCTCTTCCCATACTTCACGGACTACCGCTTCAGCTGGTGCTTCTCCAAGCTCAATGGCCCCTGCAGGAAGACTCCATTTTTCGCCATTCCCTTTATTCTGTAACAGAATTTCTCCAACCGTATTCCGAACGATTCCGGCAATACTTGGCATAAAAATTAACTCATTCCCTACTTTTTCACGTAGTTTTTGATAATACTCAGACATCCCCATAAACCGAACCACCTTGCAAAATTATGATATCGTCTTATATTCTTTATGGATAAGAAAGAAACCTGCATGAAAAAACTAATCAAACGTTTGATTAAATTCATTTTGTGTTTCAAAATAAGCCTTATGACAGTAATGATGGCTTATCTGACAGTAATTTGGGTATATCCGCCAGTAAAACATGATCATACGACAGTAAAACATAATCAAGCGACAGTAAATCATGTTCACACGACAGTATCACGTTCCACTCTTCAAGAAATAAGTCATCTGCAGTTACTCCTAGTCTATTTTTCTTAGAATATAGCAGGTGCCATCTTCAGTAAAATATAAATATTCACCCTGGTCGATATTAAAATCTACTTTCTTTTTGTCATAAATCAATTGGGCGACTTTTTCATATTGTTCCATAAGTTCGTGGGGAGGATTAAAAATAATAGCCTGACTATTATTTGTGGTAACAAAGCCTTTGGGGTTATATTTTCTCTCAGGTTTCAATTCAGCTTTCCACTGGCCATCCAGAAGTAAGGAACTCGCTATAGTCTTAGTCTTTCGGTTTTGAATCGACCAAACCTTTCTGCAATTACACCGATGTATTTTGTACTTCATTGGCAGATACCTACTTTCATAGTTCATTAGATAAAATAAGGGTCATAGGCATTTTATTCAATGATTGAAAGAATTATTTATGGACAACCAACAGAATCGCCCCATTCACACGGTAACCTAAAACTTATAAATTTTGGCTTTTTTGAAAAAAATTGAATAAAAACGCGGCAAATGTTCGTCTAAATAATCAGGACAGTAAGTATAGAAACGGGGGGACCCAATGAAGATAAATAAACCGAAGCAGCCCGCTCCTATTGATGTATCGAGCATTAATAACGAAGCCATGCTGGAGGAACTAGTGGAAACATTGGGAAGCAAGATCCTAAAGCTTGCGTTTACATATGTTAAGGATCAAAAAATAGCAGAGGACCTCACACAGGAAGCATTTTTAAAGTGCTTTAAAAACTGGGATCATTTTCGAGGAGAATCCTCATTAAAAACATGGGTGTATTCCATAACCATCAACCTTTGTAAGGATTATTTGAAGAGCTGGTCCTTTAGGAACTTGCTTTATTTAGATTTTGCTCCTAAGCAAACAACGGTGAAGGACAGTGTGTTAGATCAAGTTTTAGAAAGATCGCAAAAAAAGGAATTAGCTGCAGCTGTGCTCAATTTGCCAGTTAAGTACAGGGAAGTTATCATTCTCTTTTATTATGAAAATTATCGGGTAGATGAAATCTCCTCTCTATTACAATTAAATGAAAACACAATCCGGACACGCTTAAGAAGGGCAAAAGAGCTTTTACAAAAGAAGGTTCGAACAGAAGCGAGGGATGAAGATGGAAGATGAGCTTCGTTCATTAAAGGAATGTCTCGATGATACCTATTTTAACGATCTAGAGCTTTCCAAGAGCATAAAAAAGAAAATAATTAAGGAATCTAAAAAATCTTCCCGAGCATCTCAACACATCCAAAGATTTAAATATGCAGTTAGTTTGGTCCTAGCGGTGGGCTGCCTTTTACTTCTTGTACAAAGTTTTGTTCAAGTACCAAAAAACAAGCAAGCCAGCATTTCGACTGTTAGGCAACAGCAGGTAGCATTAATCCATTTTCAAAATGATATTATCAAGCTCGTTAGTAAACAGAAGCAATCTGAAACGGCCTTTATAACAGCGATAGCGGAAGGAAAATCCAAAGAAGAAATTGAACCGAATCGGGTGGAAAGTATGAAGCAAGGGGAGGAGATTGTTGCAGGTCTTAAAAGTATGGTAATCCCTTCGGAGCTTTCTCCCTATCAAGAAATCATTAGAAAAAGCCTGCAGGAGTTAGAAACAGGGTATGAACTGAAGAATGCATATTTTAAAGACTTGACCCATGATACCTACCAAGGATTTTCGGTGGATTATGAGTATGTGGATAAATTATTTCAGTTTGACCAGATGATGATACCCGTATACAAAGCAGTAGAATTTAGACCAGTAACCTATGTTGGTTATTTTAACTTAAGAGATTACAGAGAAGAGTAGTGATAAGGGGACAGTCCCCCGGCGCTTTAGCGCAGCGGGGGACTGTCCCCTTATCTTGTTTGTTTGTGTTACAATCGTACTATTGAATCTGAACCTCATGAGGAGGGGAAAGCACGTGAATATACCTTTAAATCATAAACTCATCAAGGAAATGTGTGGCACTGTCTCCTTCAAACGAGGGGATTATTTTTATCGTACGGACAAAGTGACCTTTGAGGTCTATGAACCTGAACGTTGCCAAGCGACGGTAATGGCTGATGAAGCTTTTCATGTGGTAATTGAAACGGGGACGGACGGGAAGCTAAAGACGGAATGCAGTTGCCCAAAGCTTGCGTCTTTTAATAAGGATTGCCAGCATATTGCCGCTGTTTTATTGGCGATTTCCGAGCATCAGCGTCAAGGAACGAACCCGAATATAAATAGCACAAACGGTCTAACAGAAGGCTTATTCACCCTTTTCTCAGATCGACCTGTGCGCTCAAGTGGTCACCAGAACCATTTTGAAACGAGAGAGGTTGTTGAGGTGGAGTTTACCTGCCTGCCAGTCGATCTTGGTGGTGGGCAATACCTCTTTGGAATCGAATTGGGGGTCGAGTTGACTAGCGTTATGGATATTCGTGCCTTTCTAGAACAAGTAGGAACAGGCAGATCAGCCTCCCTTTCTCATCACTTTACGTATGACCCTAGTCAGCATTGTTTTTCAAAAGAATCCGATGCCGTCATTCAGCAACTCATACAAGTACATCGTGATGAAAAGATTTATACGAACAGGGTGCCTGACACCAGCGAGAAACGAATATTACCAATCCCTTCTTCGTCTTGGGAACAGTTGCTGCCGTTACTTTTAAAGGTACCTCAGGTAAAGCTTGTGCATGGCGGGCAGACCTTTGAAGGACTTCATGTAACGCATGAATTGCCGCCATTGCAGTTTCAGTTTACAGAAACAAATGCAAATGGATTTCAATTATATGTTAAAGGCTTTGAGCAGGTACTTGTCTTAGATGCCTATCATTCCGTTTTATATGAAGGGAAAATCAAACAGTTAGAAATGCAAGACTGCAAGCGTCTCTCCGAGCTAAAACAAATGCTTGGTACCACAGGAATGGAGCAAATTCCTATTCCGCAAGGCAAGATTTCGTTTTTCCTTGAAAAGGTAGCCCCAGGCCTAAAAAAGCTAGGACAAGTGACAATCGCTGAGTCGATTAGGAAGCAGGTCATGAGTACCCCATTGGTGGCTAAACTCTACTTGGACCGAGTAAGTAATCGCCTTCTTGCAGGCCTTGAGTTTCATTATGATCATATGATGATTAACCCATTGGAAAAGAGAGAGCTGCCAGCTGACAACCTGATCGTAAGAGAGGTAGAGATGGAAGAAGAGATTCTGCAGCTCATGAGAGATAGTGAATTCGCTACGACGGATGGGGGTTACTTTTTGCATAATGAGGAGCTGGAGTATGAGTTTCTTGTTCATATGCTTCCAAAACTTCAAAAGCTGGTTCGAATTTATGCAACGACAGCTGTTAGAAATCGGATTTTCAGAGGGGCAACCCATCCGCAAATAAGGGTGAAGGTCAAAAAAGAACGGACGAACTGGCTGGAATTCAAATTTGAAATGGACGGTGTATCCGAACATCAAATTCGCGAGGTGTTAGCCGCGCTGGAGGAAAAACGGAAATATTACCGTTTGCCGAATGGATCTCTTTTTTCATTAGAATCAAGAGAAATGAATGAGATCCAACGATTTATTCAGTCCCCTCAAATGAAGGATAAAGACTTGGCTGCAGGATTGGAGTTACCGGTCGAGCAGAGTCTTCAGCTTCTTGATGTGGTGGAGGTTAGTGATGCGTTTAAGCTGGAAAAATCCTTCCGCCAGTTCCTTGACCACCTCATGAACCCGGGACAGCTTGAGTTTGAAGTACCAACCAGTTTAGCGCACATTTTGAAAGAGTATCAAAAGCTTGGATATAAATGGATGAAAACACTGGCGCACTATGGCTTCGGTGGGATTTTAGCAGATGATATGGGACTTGGAAAAACCATTCAAAGTTTGGCGTATATTGTGTCCGAGCTGCCTGAGATTCGTAAGAGCAAGGAACCTGTTCTGATTGTCTGTCCTGCATCCTTAACCTATAACTGGTTGAGCGAGATCCGAAAATTTGCTCCCAAGTTAATGGCGATTGTCATTGATGGTGATAAAACGGAAAGGGCAAAACGGCTAAAAAAAGTGACGGAAGTGGATGTGATGATCATCTCCTACCCGTTATTGCGCCGTGAGATTAGCTGGTTAGAGAAACAGACTTTTCACGCCTTATTTTTTGATGAGGCTCAGGCCTTTAAAAATCCATTAACACAAACAGCCCGAGCAGCTAAGAAGCTGATGTCACGTCATCGCTTTGCACTAACAGGTACTCCGGTTGAAAACTCACTTGAAGAGCTGTGGTCCATTTTCCATGTGGTTTTTCCAGAACTGTTCCTAGGATTAAAGGAATATAGTAAGCTTTCTAGAAAAATGATCGCCCGAAGAATCCGGCCATTTCTCTTGAGGCGCTTGAAGGAGGATGTTCTTGCAGAGCTTCCTGAAAAAATGGAGTCGCGGGAATCTGTGGAGTTGTATCCTGAACAAAAGAGGCTGTATGCTGCTTATCTAGCGAAATTAAGGCACGATACGTTGAAGCATCTCGATAGGGACACGATTAGGAAAAATCGTATTAAAATATTGGCCGGTTTAACTCGACTTCGACAGCTATGTTGTCATCCTGGACTGTTTGTAGATGGCTATAAAGGTGGGGCGGCAAAGCTGGATCAGCTGATGCGGATTGTGGACGAGTCCAAGTTGTCTGGTAGAAGGGTGCTCATCTTTTCGCAGTTTACCAAAATGCTTGATCTGATTGGCAGAAGGTTGCAAGCGAAGGGAATGCCGTTCTTTTATCTGGACGGTCAAACGCCGCCGGAGGAACGTGTAGAAATCTGCGACCGATTTAATCAGGGGGAGCGGGATTTATTTTTGATTTCCTTGAAGGCTGGAGGGACAGGCCTTAACCTTATGAGTGCCGATACGGTGATTCTATATGACACATGGTGGAATCCTGCTGTCGAGGAGCAAGCGGCGGACCGTGCCCATCGGATGGGCCAGAAAAATGTCGTCCAGGTTATTAAACTCGTGGCACGAGGCACCATCGAGGAAAAAATGAACGAGCTGCAGGATAAGAAAAGAGACTTAATTGATGAAGTGATTGATTCGGATGAAAAAGTGATGGCCACGCTTACGGAAGAGGACATTAGGGAGATCTTGATGATATAAAATATGGGTAACTGTCGGATAGGTACCGATAACTGTCGGATAACAGGGGTTTTCTGTCGGATAGGTGAAGATAACTGTCGGATAAGAGGGATTTACTGTCGTATAAGTTGGTTACTGTCAGATAAGTGAAGTTTACTGTCGTATGAGCAAACTGCACCGCCCGCAGGCACCCCCATATCAATCAGCCCCACAAAAAAGAACCTTGCCCCCAAGGTTCTTTTTTTCTAAGCATGTTTCCTAAGCGACTCTTCTAAAAACGAAGTTAAATAGTCAACGCTTGTAATTTTCTTATTACATTCAATGCTGTCCAGGCAGATATAGTTCCCAATAGCTTTGTAGTAGTCGGGATTATTAGACTTTTTAGCTTTAGTGATGGTGGAAATAAAGGCCACTTTCCCAAAGCGATTACAGAACGAGCAGATATTGTCCTTATTTAAAATCGAGTATTTACATTCAATCCCCAGTAATTTCTCATCGTGCTCATAGATAATAAACTTTTTGTTGGTGCTGATATCCGTCCAGCTAAGGTAGGTAATTTTCTCGAAATCGATTGCCGATAAATTGGGTACCTTTAATTTCTTCGCTTTTGGAAACATCTTTTTGACTTGCTGCTCGGTCAGATTCGGAAATGGGATTAAATAGTTTGCTAGCTCTTTAACGTATTGGTCAAATTCAGCATCCGTTTTCAAGCTCGAAAGATCCAGTCTTTCTAATTGTTCCGTTGTAGCTAGTGGAACAAATTCAAGAATTTGAGCATTTGCCAGTTCCCTGACTGCCTTAATAACACTTGGGTCAGAGTTCTTCCTGTAACTATCCTTGATCAAAGTTACTTGACGTTTAATAAAATTATATTGGTTATTCTTTATGAATTTTTCTTTCATTGTTTGTCACCTCATTCAACTTTATTTTATAAAAAATATTTCATAAATAAAATGTAGAAGATGAATTAGAAACAAACTATACATACGAAAAACACTGATGGAGCAAGCCATCAGTGTTTTTTATTGGAATAAACTATTTTTTTAATCGTTTCAACGGATAAGAAATACTCATCCGCTAACTGATCAATGCTTTTTCCATTGGTAAAAGCATGTTTAATTGAGGCATTCCGTTCATCAATGGACTTTCTTGCCCCAGAACAACTTCCCCATTTCCGGTAGCTTTTCTCCGGTTTGGGTATATAAAGGGTTTCCCCTTGAACGTATTTTTGAATTTCTGCAATCAGCTTTTCAGGTAAAATGTTGCTTGCGTTTACATATTTCAACGGTGCCAGCCCCTTATTTGTTTTAGAGAAATAAGGTGCAAAGCCGTATATTAAAAAGTTACCTGGGCGATTTGTTAAATAAATGTTCGCCCCATGCAAAGTATCGCCTTTCCAATACTTGGCTTTGCATGAGTTGTTGGAGTCCCTGGTAATCTATAGTGATTTCCCAAGACTCATCACCTCCTAAAACATATAAGGTTTTGCTCCCTACCTTATTTTGGTAAGGGAATACATATTATTATAAATGAATTTTAACCTATGTGACTAGGTTGAATTCTTACCAGAGCAAATTTTTGTGATAGTTACCATTATAATCGAGTCCCTTACAGCAAATACTATCCTCGTTTGTATGATTTTTGCAAGGGAGGCTTCTTGATTGGTTAAAACAATTAACATCTTTCTAGTTTCAATGCTTGTCATCATTGGACAGTTGCTGCCAAATCGTGCTTTTGCGCAAAAGCCAGACAGTACTGTTCAGCTGCGCTTGCTTGGAACGACCGATCTTCATGTTTTTTTAGCTAATTATGATTATTATCAGACAAAGCAAGACGACAAAGTAGGTTTGGTGAAAACCGCTACTCTCATCAAACAGGCACGAAATGAAGTGAAGAATTCGATGCTGTTTGATAATGGGGACGAGATTCAAGGAAATCCCTTAGGCGATTATGTGGCAAAAGTAAAAGGGTTAAAGAAGGGGGAGGTGCATCCAGTTTATCGGTTGTTTAACCTTTTAGGCTACGATGCTACAACAGTAGGCAACCATGAATTTAATTATGGTTTGGACTACCTCAATGAAACCCTGAACGATGCTAAAATGTCGCTTGTAAACGCCAATGTGGTGAAGGCAGGCACGAATGAACCCTATTTTGAACCATACGTTATTATTAATAAAACGCTTGTAGATGAAAAAGGGAAAAAGCAAACAATAAAGGTAGGGGTAATTGGATTTGTTCCACCACAGATTATGGAATGGGATAAAGCTAATTTAGAAGGAAAAGTCGAGGTAAAATCCATTGTGGAAACTGCGAAGAAATATGTTCCGATGATGAAAAAGAAGGGTGCAGACGTTATTGTCGCTCTTGCTCATACGGGAATAAGCGGTGAGCCATATCAGGCAGGCATGGAGAACGCAGCTTACTATTTAACCGACATCAAGGACATTGATGTGATTTTTACCGGACATCAGCATAATGTTTTCCCCGGACCTCTGTATAAGGATCTTCAGAATGTGAATTTGGAAAAAGGAACGATCAATAGGAAGCCGGTTGTGATGCCTGGGGCTTTCGGCAGTCATCTTGGGGTGATTGACCTCCAACTGGAAAAGAGTCGGGGCAAGTGGAACGTGGTTGACAGTAAAGCTAGTGTGAGGCCGATTGTGGATGCAACGGGTAAATCGATTGTTGAAACAGACGAGGAGTTAATGAAGGCAATTTTACCTGAACACGAGGGCACGATTAAGTATGTGAATCAGCCTGTTGGAGAAACAACCGCTCCGATTTATAGTTATTTTGCACTGGTCCAGGATGATCCTTCTGTACAAATCGTGAATAATGCACAAACAGAATATTTGACAGAAAAACTAAAAGATCCAGCGTATAGTAAGTATGCGGGTATACCTGTTCTTTCTGCGGCAGCGCCGTTTAAAGCAGGCGGACGTAACGGCCCGCAATATTACACAGATATTCCTGCGGGTACATTGGCCATAAAAAATGTCGCTGATTTGTATTTGTATCCGAATACGCTTCAAGCGAAATTAGTAACTGGCTCTCAGCTCAAAGAATGGTTGGAAATGAGTGCAGGTCAATTTAACCAGATTGACCCTTCAAAGACCGGTGAGCAGCCATTGATTAATCCGAATTTCCAATCCTTCAATTTTAATGTAATTGATGGTGTGCAGTATCAAATTGATGTGACCAAGCCGGCTAAATATGACCCTAATGGGAATGTCGTTAATCCGGGTATAGGCCGAGTGGTTAATCTAGCCTATCTAGGGAAGCCTGTTGCAGCAGACCAGAAGTTTATTGTTGCAACGAATAACTACCGGGCATCCAGCGCGACCTTCCCTGGAGCCAGTCAGGGGGAGATTGTGTTAAAAGCGCCTGATGAAAATCGTCAAATTATCACGAACTATATTCAAGAAAAGAAAACCATAAATCCAACGGCAGACCAAAACTGGTCCTTTGCTAAGTTCAAAGGTACAGTGGTTCCGGTGTTTGATTCTTCACCAAATGCACAAAAATACCTTGGCCAGTTCCCGACGATTAAGTATATCGGACCATCGGCTGGTGGATTTGCGATGTATTCTATAGATTTAACTGAATAAGTGGGGTCTGTTGGCCTCGTAAGGAAAGCTGTCCCAAGAAGATTGGGCAGCTTTTTTTGTTTGGGGTTCGATGAAGGACAAAATACAAGGAGGAGGGCCAGTTTTTGTCCTTCATAGCTTGGATGAAGGACAAAAAGCAAGAGGCAGTGCTAGTTTTTGTCCTTCATAGCTTGGATGAAGGACAAAAAGCAAGAGGCAGTGCTAGTTTTTGTCCTTCATAGCTTGGATGAAGGACAAAAAGCAAGAGGCAGTGCTAGTTTTTGTCCTTCATAGCTTGGATGAAGGACAAAAAGCAAGAAGGAGGGCTAGGATTTGTCCTTCATAGCTTGGATGAAGGACAAAAAGCAAGAGGCAGTGCCAGGTTTTGTCCTTCATAGCTTGGATGAAGGACAAAAAGCAAGAAGGAGGGCTAGGTTTTGTCCTTCATAGCTTGGATGAAGGACAAAAGGCAAGGAGGAGAGCCAGGATTTGTCCTTCATAGCTTGGATGAAGGACAAAAAGCAAGAGGCAGTGCTAGGATTTGTCCTTCATAGCTTGGATGAAGGACAAAAGGCAAGGAGGAGAGATAGGATTTGTCCTTCATAGATTGGATGAAGGACAAAAAGCAAGAGGCAGTGCTAGGTTTTGTCCTTCATAGCTTGGATGAAGGACAAAAAGCAAGAGGCAGTGCTAGGTTTTGTCCTTCATAGCTTGGATGAAGGACAAAAAGCAAGAGGCAGTGCTAGGTTTTGTCCTTCACTTAGGCAGGGATTCGCCTTGCATATGTCGAACTTCAGATAAAATTGGATAGATTTAGAAAAGGGGTACAAAGAATGCGTAATCTCGTGCTTTTGAGCAATATTTCAGATGATATGAATCTACATTTAGAGGAAAGAATTAAAGGGTCGATAGGCGAAGGCCAGTTTAAACTAGCATACATTCCCTCCCAATCGGACCCACAAAGAAGATACTTCAATTATATTAAAGAATATTTCCAGTCCTTAGGTGTTAGCGACTTTTTATATTTTGACGCTGATCAAGAATATGATGAGACAATTATAGAAGAATTGAAAGCCTGTGATGGCGTCTTCTTTTCAGGGGGAAACACCTTCTATTTTTTGAAAAATCTCCAGGAAAGAAATCTAATCCCGACAATCCAAGCCATGGTGGAAAAAGGCAAACTACTTATCGGCCTTAGTGCCGGAAGCATCATGATGTCTAAAACCATTAAGATTGCAGACTACATAGACGAAAATATTGTTGATTTGCAGACTGTAGATGCGTTGGACCTTATAGACTTTGAGTTTATGCCACATTGGGATGTACAGCAGCCTCGTCTAGAGGAACTATTAGAGTATTCTTTCATCAACCAAAACACGATTTACACCTGTTACGACGGAGATGGCATTGTTATCCAAGGGGATTCTATCGAATTTTTTGGAAAGGTAAATGAAATCCGTAATGGTAAATTGATAGAAATGAATTGGAGTGGGGAAAATGAGTAATTGGGAAAAGGCATTATCACCAATCTGTGAGATCATTTTTCAAAAAGAAAGATCACTAGAGTGGATCTTGGTTGGCTCAGCTGGTTCTGTGCTTCAAGGCTGTGAAATGACTCCTGGTGACATTGATATCTATGTAAAAGACCAAGAGAGTGTAGGTCAATTTGCCGATATGTTACAATCATATTCCCTCCCGTCAAAAGTTGGAGATAAACATGATGAAAATTGGCTTTCATCCGTTGAAGAACCAACATTTACCCACACCTTTCCGTCCGGTTTTACCTGGACAAAAGGCCGGTGGAAAATAGAAGGCGTGGACGTTGAAGTCGTGAATATCTCCAATTCAGCAGGCATTCCCGATTCGCAAACAGGGGATGGCATTTGGGAAGGCGGAAAATACATTTGGGACTTATATAAAAATGTATCATATGGACCATACACTATCCGCACCGTCCCATTGGAAATACAGTTAGAATCCAATTATAGAAGACAAAGGAAAGAAAGAATTGATGCCATCATAAAGGCGATGCAAACCTATGGTTATAATGAAGAACTATTGAAGAAAGCTCTTTCTAGCAAAAATCTTCTAGAGTTTTACACAGTGATGGGTGTTGAGAGTCCTATTTCGTGAAAAGAGGTGTGAAAGGCTATGAGTAAAAAAGCTTTATGGCTGGGTTTAATCACGATCGTGTTTGTTCTTTTATCGGCTTGTCAAAGAGAAGAGCAAACTACTTCTAAACCTCATAAACCAACTGCTAATGAAGTGGTAGAAGTCCATGGAAGACTTGAAAATATTAAAAGATTAGACCTTTATGTTAAAAATATGAACAGTGGGAAGAAGGATAAAGTTCGACTCATCCGTTATACAATAGAAGGTGATCCAATTTATTATGATTTAGCGTATGACGGCTCCAAATTCACGATTAAAAGAGATACTACAGAAGACAAGTACGGAGGCGGAGAAGTAATTACTTACAGCTGCAAAAGTATTCAAACGCTAGAATCTAATACTAGCACGAAATATATGGTGGAAGAATGTCCTGACTTTGGAGAGGAATTACTGACCATTTCACATGATGTCGACCAAGAGGACCAGTTTGATTTTGAGTTAAAATATGGTGTTGATTTGAAAAATAAAATAAACACAAAAGACCAAGAGTTGATCAAGGATTTGCAAAATGGGGAAACAGTTGGTGTTAGTGATTTCCAGTTTTCAAAGGATGAATTGAACCAAATCTATAAACTCATGATTTTTTCAAACTATCTTGAGGATAAAAAGCTATCGACTAAATGCAATAAGAAGCCATTTGTCGTTTATGAGCTAAATGTTTGGATTAATGATGCTAAAAGAAATTTTGCCTGGTCAGAATGTGATAAAAGTAAGGATGGGCTACAAATGTCGGCACTAGTTTCTGATATTCTAGCCATCTTAAAAAACAACCCTGTCTACCAATCGCTCCCAGAGGTAAAAGGAGCCTATGAATAATCAAAAGGTGGTTCAACTGGAAAATGATAGATGAGCAAGGAGTTATTTCGATTATACAAAATGATCCATGGATGATTGAGATACTAAAATCAGTAAAATCACTGAACTTACCTGATTGGTGGATTTGTGCGGGCTTTGTTCGTTCGAAAATATGGGATCACCTTCACTATTTTAGTGAAAGGACACCTATTCCAGATATTGATGTTATTTATTTCGACCCAACGTCAATTGATGAGTTAGAGGAAAAGAAGCTTGAAAGAAAACTGGAATCTCTTATGCCAGACATTCCATGGTCGGTGAAAAATGAAGCAAGAATGCATATTCGAAATAATATGCCACCTTATACCTCCTCAGAGGATGCAATATTGAAATTCCCAGAAACCGCGACAGCTTTAGGAGTTAAAGTAGATGAATTTAACAATGTCATTTTGACTGCTCCTTGGGGGATAAGCGATGTAATCCAATTCGAGGTTAGGCCAACTCCATTTTTTACAGAAACTGAAGAGCGGATGAAATTGTATGAAGAACGTGTTGCAAAAAAGAATTGGAAGGATACTTGGAACAAGATAATAGTTTATAGTATTTGTGCCTTGTAATATATTTACGAAGACTTCTTGCCTCTATTTTAAAAAGAAGGTAAGCTGTAGAAAAACAGAAAAGAGTGATTTATATGCCATTTGATACATCAACTTTAGGGTTACCATATTACAGTCTGGATGCGGCAGCAGTCGATAAAAGTCCAAGTGAGATGGTTATTACAGATAATAACGGAGAAACCTATTACATAGTAACCAGAGATGTATATGAGGACGGTCCGCAACAAGAGGGGTACCAAATTGTCGTAAACGAAGGAGAGTAAGAATGCTCTCCTTTTATTAATGCTTCATAACTAAACTTTGTACAGGAGTCATTGAAATGAAAAAGCTAATAGCCTTCATTCTACGAGTTCTAGGATTTATTGGTATCATCGTATTATCTATAGGGATTTTTGTTTTCCTCGCATTCATTCAAGAGGCATTATATGTACCGAAAGAATATATCATCTGGATGTTCCGATCACCTTATTCACGGTTGGTCTTTATCTTTGAGGTCTATCTTTTTGTGGGGTATTTTTATCTTTTTAATAAAGAATTTAGAGACGCATGGCGATATGGTGAATTTTTTAAAAAGTATAAAAAGATCATTCTGACTGCTGTCGCAGCAGTTACTATTGTAATGCTATATACAGTTATAACCCCCGTCACTGTAGTTAAGGCTGATAAGATTATCAATTATTCTTTTTTCTCTCCTCAAGGAAAGGAATATAGCTACAATGATATTGTGAAAATCCAAACTGGAGTGTATGGGAAGGGTCGGTCTTCTCTGTTCGGACACTCAAAGGGCGACTTCTTTTACATTATTGAACTAAATGACGGGACACGGATTGATTTAGCCGAGGTAGGTGGAACTAAGAAGGATGAAGATGAGCGGTTTGTCATAGAAAGGCTCGATAGGAAATTTGTAGATATGGATATTCCGAAAGAAGCCAGTATGAAAAACTTTGAGTTCACAAAAAAGAGCTTAGCTAAAATTTATACCGATAAGATTCGGAAGATTTTAGAAAATACGAAATAGGTAACGTAGAAAGGATCTACGTGCCCGGAACGGGTAGAAAAACCTAAACGGGTAACGTAGAAAGGATCTACGTGCCCGAAACCGGTAGAAAAAACCTAAACGGGTAACGTAGAAAGGATCTACGTGCCCGAAACCAGTAGAAAAACCTGAAACGGGTAACGTAGAAGGGATCTACGTGCCCGAAACCAGTAGAAAAACCTGAAACGGGTAACGTAGAAAGGATCTACGTGCCCGGAACCAGTAGAAAAACCTAAACGGGTAACGTAGAAAGGATCTACGTGCCCGGAACCGGTAGAAAAACCTAAACAGGTAACGTAGAAAGGATCTACGTGCCCGGAACGGGTTGAGCAAAGCGAAAAACGGTCGCGTAGAACTATTACGCGACCAAATACCACATTATCTTCAAACTCCCTTGAAAGCTAACATAACTCAGGCTGGTACTCTTATCTTCATAATACCAAAACCCGATACAAATAACTAAAACGGATAAACCAAATAAGTTAAATACCCCACAATAATCCCAGTAATAGCACCGAAAAACACTTCCGCCGGCTGGTGGCCGAGCAATTCCTTTAGCTTATCGCGGGACTCTGTTTTCTTTAGACTTGGATTCTTTAAGGTCTCGATGAGAAGATTGAAATCAGCTAATAATGTATTTAACACTTCTGCGTGGTAGCCAGCATGTCTTCTAACACCCATCGCATCGTGCATCACAATAAGAGAGACGATTACAGCTATGGCGAACTCATTTGACTGCACCCCAGAGGTGATTCCAATCGCTGTAGTCAAAGAAATAATGGTTGCTGTATGGGAGCTTGGCATTCCACCTGTACTAAACATCAGGCTCCATTTTAGTTCTCTTGAGGTTAAAAAGTGTATCGGGATTTTTACAAATTGAGCAATTAACATTCCTAAAAGGGCAGCGCAAATGGGAAAGGATAAGAACATGTGGATCCTCCTAAATTTTGGCTTCGATTATGCTTATTATTATCTTATCAGAAAAAGAATTCAAAGTAATATCTTGGAGACTTTGGCCGTAGGAATGAATAGATTTAATATGGGGTAATTCATAAATAGGTCTCCCACTGGGAGATTTTTTCCTAAATAGGAGGGTATCCATTGAAATTCTCAAGTCAAAATAGAAATACAATATTGAAGGAAATGGCTTTGGAAGAGCTTGATGTCCTCGTCATTGGTGGCGGAATTACAGGCAGTGGGATTGCGTTGGATTCTGTCACAAGGGGCTTGACTACCGCTTTGGTGGAAATGCAGGATTTTGCTGCCGGCACATCCAGCCGTTCTACTAAACTCGTCCATGGCGGCTTGCGCTATTTAAAGCAATTTGAGGTAAAAATGGTTGCGGAAGTAGGGAAGGAACGCGCCATTGTGTACGAGAATGGCCCGCACGTGACCACGCCAGAGTGGATGCTTTTACCGATTCACAAAGGCGGAACGTTTGGCAGATTTAGTACCTCAATTGGTCTTCGAGTCTATGATTTTTTAGCAGGTGTAAAAAAGGCAGAATGGCGATCGATGCTGTCAATTGAACAAACTATTGAGAAAGAACCGCTTATCAAACGAGATGCTTTAAAAGGCGGAGGGCTTTACGTAGAGTACCGTACTGATGATGCCCGTTTGACGATTGAAGTGTTGAAGGAAGCGGTGGCTAGAGGTGTGAAGGCAGTTAACTACACAAAAGCAAACGAGCTGCTTTACCGGGACGGAAAAGCAGTAGGTGTGAGAGTGATTAATCAGGTAAATGGCGATGCGTATGATATTTTTGCGAAGAAAATCATTAACGCCACCGGGCCTTGGGTAGATACACTTCGCACAAAGGACCATTCCATGTCCGGGAAAAAACTGAGGCTGACAAAAGGGGTTCATTTAGTCATTGATCAGTCCAAGTTTCCTCTGAAACAGGCAGTCTATTTTGATACGTCTGATGGCAGAATGGTGTTTGCCATTCCTAGGGATGGAAAAACGTATGTAGGTACGACAGATACCTTTTTCGATAAGGAACTGACCCATCCAAAAATGACATCGGAAGATCGGACCTATCTGATTGAGACCATTCATTACATGTTTCCAACCGTTCATATTAAAGAAGAGGATATTGAATCCAGCTGGGCTGGGGTAAGGCCGTTAATTTACGAGGAAGGCAAAGATCCTTCGGAAATTTCCCGTAAGGATGAAATCTGGATATCTGATTCAGGTTTGATCACGATTGCAGGTGGGAAACTGACCGGTTACCGAAAAATGGCGGAAACAGTGGTTGATTTGTTGGTGAATCAGTTGGAGGAGGAAAAGGGGCTCTCGCTTAAAGCATGCCAAACAAAGCATATGCCTATTTCCGGCGGTCATTTTGGAGGATCAAGTAAGTTTCATGCCTTTATTGAAAAAAATTTAGAGGACGCAATTGCGGTAGGGTTTACGAAGGAACAGTACTTACAGCTGGTCCTTCGATATGGCTCCAATATTCATCGATTTTTTGAAATTGCCAAGGATTACGATTCCAATAACAAATTCGGTTTACCATTGGATATATTTGTGCAGCTAAGATACAGCATGGAAGAAGAGATGGCGGTAACCCCTGTGGATTTTTTCATCCGCCGAACTGGGGCATTATATTTTAATATTCAGTGGGTAAAGCAGTGGAAACAAGCGGTAATGGACATGATGGCGGAGTATCTCGAATGGACAGGAGAAGAAAAAGCAAATTATCAGAATAAGTTAGAAATCCAGTTGAACGATGCGGTGAATCCGATAGGAACTATATAAATGTGCCGTTTTTTTAAAATAAAATGGGAGTTCGGGTAGATGGCCCTATTAAGGGTAAAATAATTCATTCTCAGTGTGATTTACAAAAGGTCTATGAGCGAATTTTGGGTCTATATGAGCGAATTTCAAAATTTTATGAGCGAATCTAACTAGCTAATGAGCGGATTTCAAATTATATAAGCGAATACAAAAGAATAGTGATCTAAAAGAACGCTACAAAAAAACGGCAGCCAAAAAAGGGTGCCGTTCACTCCATTTATTTCAAAGGAATCCAAATCTCAGAGTCCCCACATATCGCCGTCAAAATATACCTCTAACTCTGGTGTACCTGCATGCCCATATTAACTGGACAGAAACCATATTTCTGCTTTCATATAGCAGGTTTTATCTATACTTATATTCCTTTTTAAATTCCTTCCATGTCTATATAAAAAAAGCCCATTTTCGTTACATGTTACTTCTTCCATTTCCAACCATACAACAGTTAAAATGAGGATAACTCATATACTTAAAATGAAGGGGTGAATAAAATGTCACTTAACGAAAGGAACGAGAATCAGGAGATATCGTCAGATGGCGCATTTAAACGCCAGAAGAATAGGTTTACGACGTCATTTGGAAAGAAGGATGGCGAACTTCCAGTTGAGGCAGGAAGGTACCGGCTGTTATGGTCTGCCGTTTGTCCTTGGGCACATCGGTCAGTAATTGTCCGAAGAATACTTGGATTAGAAGAAGCTATTAGTCTAGGGACGGCAAGCCCAATGCGGCCTAAGCTCCCCCATGTGGACTGGGAATTCTCATTAGATCCAGACGGGGTGGACCCTGTATTAGGTGTGCGCTATATGAGTGAATTGTACCTTAAGACAGCTCCTGACTACCAAGGACGTCCCACAGTTCCAGTCATGGTCGATATTAAGGAACAGAAGGTAGTTAATAATGATTATTTTAAACTAACAAACTATCTAGAAACGGTTTGGGAGCCGTTTCATAAGGAAAATGCCCCTGATTTATACCCAGAGCATTTACGGGATGAAATTGATTCATTGAATGATGTAATCTTTCATGAGGTAAACAACGGGGTATATAAGTGTGGTTTTGCTCAGTCACAAGAAACTTATGAAGAGGCCTATGACAAATTGTTTCATAGATTAGATGAATTGGAACAGCAACTTTCTGAAAAGCGGTTCTTATTTGGAGATTATATTACGGATGCTGATGTACGGCTATATGCCACGTTAGTCCGATTTGATGTAGCTTATTATTCTGCATTTAAAACTAATCGGAATCGGATTGTTGATTTTCCTAATTTATGGGGATATTTAAGAGATCTCTATCAAACCCCTGGGTTTGGTGATACAACCGATTTTGATGCCATTAAAAGGCATTATCATTTATCTCACCATATTGCCAGTAATGATCAGAAAGGGCAAAATATCCTTCCGAAGGGTCCGGATCTTTCGGGTCTCCACTCGGGGCATGGTCGAGAGTTATTAAATAATAAAATGGAAAAATTTCTCATTTACTGAAGGCTAAACAAGATGGAAGCAGGTGGAACAATGAAGATCCGGGATGCGAAACAGGATGAAGGTGGATTCATCCGAGAACAAAGAGTTAACTCTTATAAAGAACATGCTGAGCATATTCCCGAAGGGCACTGGGAAGCACTTAAGCAATCGATATCTTCAGAAGCTGATATGAGCCCAGGAGTTGAAAGAATCGTAGCTGAATTAGATGGGGAAATCTTAGGTAGTGTGGCTCTGTTCCCAGCTAAAACGGATGCATACAACGGGTATATAGATGCTCTAGACTATCCTGAAATTCGTATGCTCGCTGTTACACCGGAAGCAAGAGGAAAAGGTGTGGCAACCGTGTTAATTTCAGAATGCATTCGTAGGACTAAGGAGAAAGGATATGCATCTATTGGGTTACATACCGGAGAATTTATGGATAGTGCTCAGAGACTATATGAAAGACTTGGTTTTGAGCGTTTACCACAATTCGACTTTGAACCTGCAGGCGACGGAATTATTGTGAAGGCTTATCGGCTTACATTCAAATAATTTCAAAGACCCTTTTAAAGACCCCAGTTAACAGATCCTCTTTAAGATATTTTAGGTAAAATTTATATTATTTTACAGAAAATCTCTTTTATTGTATGATGTCTATCGGACTACCGAATGTACTATGCAACGGGGTAAGTGAAAGGGGATTGTCTATGAGAAAAATAACTTTATCTAACGGAAACACAGTAGAGGTGGAATGCTTGAGCTGTGCCTTAACGAGCGGAATGATTGAGCCTGATGGGGGAGTCGTTGTGGAAACGGAACATTTCCATGCACATCAGGATGTCGCTTACCCGATCAAAGGCCTAATTATACTAGCGTCTAAGCGGCATATCAAATGTTTTGATGAATTAACGGAAGAAGAAAAGCTTGATTACATAAACCTCCTTACAAAAATTAGAAAAGCACAGCGAGAAGTGTTAGGCATCGAATATGTTTACTATTTTTATAATGAGGATACTACCCACCATTTCCACACATGGATGGTCCCCCGCTATGAATGGATGTATGAGTTTGGTCGCTCCGTAGAATCGGTTCGCCCCGTCCTGCTTCATGCTAGAAATAACATGAATGATGAAGAAAATGTAAAAAGTGTAATGGAAACTATTAAACTGCTAACCGTAGAGTTGAATAAATAGATGCAAACTGAGGCCGCTAATCGTATAGATTCGCGGCCTGGTTTTTGGAGAAAACAGGAGATTTTTGGTCTAAAGCAGAATACTAGTAATGATAAATAGGGGGAGTTCCAGTGTGAAAAAATTACTATTGCTGTCATTGCTGCTAGTAAGTGTGTTTTTTACATTATTAGGTTGTAATGGGGACCACGCGGTGAAAGGAAAGGTCGATCTAAAGGGTGTCATTACAGAAGTGGATTATGATAATAAGAGGATTTTAATGGCAGACAAAAAAGTGGGACTCGTCTGGGTCACATTGCATGAAAATGGAGATATTTCTAAATATGAGAAAGGACAAGAGATCGTCGTTTGGATTAAGGGCGGAACCAAAGAATCCTCGCCAGCTCAAGCAGATGCACGAAATATTGAGTTTACAGCACCAAAAAATGAATAGAGAGAAGGAAAACGTGTGGATGTTATTGAAATAGCACTAAAAACGGCTGCAAAGGCACATGAAAAACAGTATAGGAAAGGCACCGACATTCCTTATATCACTCATCCAGTAGCAGTAGGAATGATTCTAATGAAGGCGGGCTATAGTGAAGAGTTGGTTGCAGCAGGAATCTTACATGATACCGTTGAGGACACCGAGCTTTCCTTACAAGATATCGAACCATTATTTGGCAGGAATATTGCTCAAATGGTAGAGGGATGTTCAGAGCCTGATAAATCTCTTTCTTGGGAGGAACGAAAGAAGCATACGATTGAGTACCTAGGGGCCGCTCCCGAAGAAATACGTGTCGTTGCCTGTGCGGATAAATTGCATAATATCAGATCAATTGCCAGCGATCTAGAACAATTCGGTGAACAGGTTTGGGGGAGATTTAAACGGGGGAAAGAGCAGCAAGAGTGGTACTATACCCGTGTAATAGAAAGCCTTGGCCTACAGTCTAATTTTCAATTGCTTGATGAATTAAAAATCGAGGTAGAACGGCTTTTTAAGAGATAGTAAAGAAACCTAATTAGCCTAATCTCGTCTAGTCTATTATATGAACTCCATATAGAGGTGAACCGAAATGAAAATTGAAGAACTAACGTTAATTGAAGAACATCTTGATGAGCTTTCAGAGCTTTTAATAAAAGTAGTAGATGATGGAGCCTCAATAGGCTTTCTGCCACCAATGAGGAAACAAGATGCAGCAATCTATTGGAAAACCGTCCTTAGCCCGGATGTAATTTTGTTTGTAGCTAAATTAAACAATCATATTGTTGGAAGTATTCAGTTACACCTATCGACGAAACAGAATGGAAGCCATAGGGCAGAAATTGCGAAATTAATGACACACCCTGAATACCGTCGTAACGGTATCGGTCGTTTACTGATGCAAAAGGCCGAAGAAACTGCAAAACAAATGGAGCGATCATTAATTGTTCTCGATACAAGAGAAGGGGATCCTTCGAATAAACTCTATAGTTCGTTAGGATATATTCAAGCGGGGCGAATTCCGAACTATGCGAAATCAGCTAATGGTGAATTAGCTGCAACGATCTTTTACTATAAAAATTGTTAATCAAGAAATAGGCGGAATTACAGAGTAAGAATTCAGAGATGGGGAGGAAGAGTTGATGGAAGCAAACTTTCCAATTGGAAAATTTCGGTTTGAAGGTCAGATAACGAAGAGCATCATAGAAAATTGGATTAATGATATTGAAAAGTTACCAGAGATACTGCGCGATGCAGTAATTGATTTAAACGTTGGTCAGCTAGATACACCTTATCGATTGGGAGGCTGGACTGTCCGTCAAGTAGTCCATCATGTGGCGGACAGTCATCTGAATGCATATGGACGCTTTAAATTAGCTCTCACAGAGGACCAACCGATTATCAAACCTTATGACCAAGAGAGATGGGCAGAGCTTCCTGATTCTGAATTGCCGGTTACTATTTCATTATCGTTGCTCGATGCTCTGCATAAACGCTGGGTGACCCTCCTTCGAACCTTAACCCCTAGTGATTTTGAAAAAACATTCATTCATCCAGAATCAGGAGAAGTGTCTGTGGGGAAAAATATTGGCATTTACGCTTGGCATGGGCAACATCATCTTGCACATATTACTTCGTTACGGAGTAGAAAAGGCTGGTAAGTATTAGACTGGGTGGCTATTGTTTAAAATTAGCCAATCCAATCGTGGGTTTCAGGATTATTCAAATCCATATGACGTGGAATTGTACCTTCGGGGACCTCGCCATATTGGTCAAGATAGTAGTGTCTGATTGGATGCAAATCGTCGTCTAACTCATAGATAAGAGGAATGCTATTTGGAATATTGAGACTCACGACCCCATCGTTGGGAATGTTGTCGAGATATTTTACTAGGGCCCTTAATGTATTTCCATGTGCAGAAATAATGACTCGTTGATTGTTTTGCAAATTTGGAACAATGTTACTATGCCAATACACTAAGGTTCGTTCTTCTGTATCTAGAAGACTTTCTGTGAGAGGAATATTTTCTGGATTAATTTGCGCAAATTTAGGATCTTTTTGATCTAAAGCATGACCCTCAGGTGTTATGAGTGGAGGCCGGATGCTGGCTGAACGTCTCCATTCATTGACTTGTGTTTCCCCATAATGCGCGATAACTTCATCTTTATTCATCCCCTGTAAAGCGCCATAATGTCTTTCGTTTAATCTCCAGGATTTATACACAGGAATCCACATGAGATCCATCTCATGAAGTAGAATCCATAACGTTCTAATGGCTCTTTTTAAAACGGAAGTATGAGCTACGTCAAAGATAAATCCATGTTTCTTTAAAATAGCTCCAGCTTCTCTCGCCTCGCTGTAGCCATTATCAGTAAGGTCAACGTCTGTCCAGCCAGTAAAGCGGTTTTCTAGATTATAAAGACTTTGCCCATGTCTTATAAAAACGATTTGTTTCAATGCTTTCACCTCTAAGTCAAACTAGCTTCCTGTAGTTTGTCCATTTCTAACATAATTTGTGCAGGAATGTTGAATACCATTAGGGAATTTATATGTTTTAGGTTTATTTTTCGAGGAGATCATAGCGAGGTGCTTTTATGAACATAAGAAAAGCTGTTATGTCCGATGCAAAGGGAATAGCGAAAGTGCATGTGGATTCATGGCGGACTACGTATGCAAATATTATTGCTGAGGACTTTTTAAAGCAGTTGTCCTATGAAAGTCGTGAGCAATTGTGGATTAGCGCCATTCCAAACGGAGGAGTTTATGTGGCGGAAAACGATGAAGGTACAATCGTTGGTTTTTCATCTGGAGGAAATGAAAGATCAGGAGAATACCCTGGTTTTTCGGGTGAATTATATGCGATTTATATTTTAAAAGAGTATCAGGGCAGAGGGTTGGGTAAAGCGTTAGTAAAACCAATTATCAAAGAACTTCAAGACCAACAGATTAATTCCATGCTTGTATGTGTGCTCGAAGATAATAACTCCCGGCTTTTCTATGAGGCTCTAGGGGGCAAAAGGATAGATTCCATCAAGATAGAAATGGGTGGCGAGGAGTTTAATGAACTTATTTATGGGTGGGAACAGATTGGTAGTCTACATTCCTGATGAAAGGAGCAGTCATGGATATTGAAGGTATCATTGGAGATTTAATTAGTAAAAATATCATTCCCACAAATATTTTTAATTGTGAACCGCTAAAGGGCGGGACGGTTAGCCAACTGTACTTGATTAGTAACAGTAATGGAGAAAGAATTGTAGTTAAAGGTAATGAACCCCGAATTCTTCAAGCAGAGGCCAGCTTTCTAGATTTCTATAAAAAAGAAAATCTGTTGCCTAAACTTTTGTATGTTGAAGATTCCTATCAATACATCGTCTATGAATTTATATCAGGTTTTACCAATTACAATATAAATAATAAAAAGAAGCTACTTATATCACTCGTAAAACTACTGTTGAATCATTATAAGCGGGTTCCTAATCCGATTGGTTGGGGATGGGCAGATGAACCAACTGAATCATGGCAGATGTTTCTTTTTGAGAGAGTAAAGGAAGCCACGAATATAGTAGGTTCATATTTAGAAAAAGAGGACATAAATCTGGTGGTTAAATTAGTAAATAGTCCAAACAGAAAGAGTGTAACAAGTTCTCCTTTCTTATTGCATGGTGATTTAGGTGTACATAATTTTGTGTGGGATGGAGAACAATTGACGGGTGTTATTGACCCAGCTCCTGTATATGGTGAGCCTCTCTATGATTTAATTTATGCCTACTGTTCCTCACCGGAAGACTTAACCGCTGAGGTTATTGAATCAGCAGTGAGTCATTTAAGTAATAAAGAGAAGATATCCACTCATATTTTATATGAAGAGGTCCTTATAGGCTTATACCTCAGGATAGCTTCATGTGTAAAACATCATCCACAAGATATAGATGGCTATTTAAATGCATGGAACTATTGGAAAAATTTAATAGAATAACAACTTTCCAGCAGTATTCTATTAGGTTCGAGTTTTTTTCTTTTTGATTAGGATTTTTAGAAAGGGGTTAAAAATGCAAACACTATTCCGATACAATTGGCAGGTTAGAGAAGAGTGGTTTTCTTGGTGTGAAGAGGTTCCGTTGGAGGAATTGCTTCGAGTGCGTACTGGAGGAATAGGGGGCATCTTGCACACTCTTTTTCACATTGTTGATGTGGAGTGGAGCTGGATTCGCTTATTACAGGGACAGCCAGATTTCCAGGAAAGCTTTGAAGAGTATCAAAGCCTAGAACAGGTCCGCAAACTGGATGCATTATTTCGGGCCGAAGTGGAGAAATTTGTACTCTCGTGGGATGAGAGTATGGAGGATTTGATTTTATATGATCCCCAACCGGATGGAAGTATTGCCATCGACACCTGGGGAGAGGTTATGCGTCATATTATAGCCCATGAAATCCACCATGTTGGACAATTATCGATTTGGGCGAGAGAAATTGGGAAAAAACCTGTTTCGGCAAACCTCATTGGACGAGGACTTGCGCAAAAGGATTAAGGATAAACTTGTTACTATTGCTTGACCTTTCAATATCCATATTTTACTATTAATTTAATATACAAAAGCGTGGATGAAGAAGAGTAGACCTTATAAACGTTTCAGAGAGCTGATGGTTGGTGGAAATCAGTACAGGACTATGGTTGAATGGGCTTCGGAGCTTCTAGATTGAATGAGCAGTAGGTCTAGCGGAGGGTCTTACCGTTAAAATTGACTAAGTATCGAAACGACTTTACTGTTTCTGTACGGATTAAGTGCGTTTACATATGTAAACGAATAAAGGTGGCACCACGGGTTACTCGTCCTTTTTTGGATGGGTAGCCCTTTTTGTGTTTTCAAAAATGGGAGGAAATATCGTGAAAAAAATGATTGTAACTGGAATTAAACCGACAGGACAAATACATTTAGGAAATTATATTGGCGCGATTAAGCCAGCTCTAGAACTGGCAAAGATATCTGGCTACCAATCTGCTTACTTTGTGGCAGATTTCCATGGATTAACCAAAATCCATCATGCTGAAGAATTTAGACAACTATCCTATGGAATTGCAGCCACATGGTTAGCATTAGGAATTGATCCTGATCAAGTCATTTTTTACAGGCAATCCGATGTCCCTGAGATTTTTGAGTTAAACTGGATCTTATCTTGTTTTGCATCAAAAGGATTACTGAACCGCGCTCATGCGTATAAAGCGATGGTTGAAACAAATAAGGAATTCAATAGAGATGTAGATTTTGGCGTGAACATGGGAATTTTCACGTATCCAATCCTAATGGCAGCAGACATTTTGTTGTTTAAAGCCAATACAGTACCGGTAGGAAAAGACCAAACACAACATGTAGAAATCGCAAGGGACATTGCGGAGAGTTTTAACCATGTCTATGGTGATACATTTTTACTCCCTGATTATAAAGTTCAAGAAGGAACAGCTGTATTACCAGGTTTAGATGGCAGGAAGATGAGTAAAAGTTATAACAATACGATTCCCCTATTTGAAGAGCCTAAGAAATTACAAAAACTTATTAATCGGATTAAAACCGATTCCTTACCACCAGAAGCACCAAAAGATCCTAAAACCTCTATTTTATTTACCTTATATAAAGAATTTGCTTCTCCAATTGAAGTAGAACGGATGCACGAGCAATATTTACGTGGAATTGGGTGGGGGGAAGCGAAAAAAGAGTTGTTCCATGTGATGAACCGGTATTTAGAAGAACCCCGTGAGAAGTACAATGAATTAATGGCGTCTCCCGAAAAGTTAGATAAGATTTTACTAAAAGGAGCAGAAAAAGCAAGAGCATTGAGTATTCCATTTTTAAAAGAAGTGAAACGTAAGATTGGGTTTAATGTATAGCATCAGCGGACAAAGGGTGTAGGAACATGATAAAGAATGACGAATTACTTATTAGAGTGATGACTCATGACGACCTTGGTATGATGGTTTCATGGTTAAATGATCCGATGGTAGTAGAATTTTATGAGGAGCGCCTGTTAAACCAAGATGAAGTTTTAAAAAAATATGTGCCTAGAATTGAAGGAAAACATTATGTTAGTCCTTGTATTATAGAATACAACAACAGATCAATAGGATATATCCAATACTACGAAGTTCAAGAAGCAGAATTGAAGACATACGGGTACCCTTTAAATCAACATATCTTTGGAATAGATCAATTTATTGCTGAGACGGAGTTATGGGGGAAAGGGCTGGGTACTTCAATGATTTTATTGATGTTAAGATATCTTAGTAAAACTAAAGGTGTCTCTAGGGTTGTGCTAGAGGTTAAGTCTAATAATAGTCGAGCAATCTCTTGCTATGAGAAGTGTGGTTTTAGAAAAATAAAAGAGCTTAATGATGGACTAGACTTAATGGAGTGGATAAAGGAGAAATTATGGGGTTAATTTATCGAGTGAAGGAATTTATTGATAGTTAGTATAGCAAGCCTCGAGGGCTAATTGGATCCTATTTCGGTGAAAAAATGGTGCGGCAGCATAAACCTGAGACTCTATGTACACTTGAATTATTAAAAGTTGCCCAGAGGGAATGCGTATTAGAACTAGGCTGTGGTGCAGGTTATGCAATGAAATTGATTCTCGAACAAACATTAGCTGCCCAAGTAGTGGGATTGGATCTTTCATCCACGGTCATTCGGTCTGCTACCATTAGAAACAAAAAAGCTATAAATGAAGAAAGAGCTAAATTGGTTCAAGCTAATGTAAAGAAACTACCTTTTCCAAATGAACACTTTGACAAGGTGTTTAGCATACATACTATTTACTTTTGGGACGAGATCGCTGAGACGATATCAAAAATATACCGTGTATTAAAACCAGGAAGATTTTTGTTCTTACCCTATGTGATGGCAAAGATGGTGAGGTATGGGATGGGGTAAAAAATATGATTGAAGACCAATTAATTCCTAGTGCAAACAAAAGGATTTCAAGAGGTAACTTTAATAGAGGGGCCAAATTCTAGCGTACAGTTGCAGTTATAGGGCATAAGAAATTCTAAAATGAAGTAAAATAGGTAGTTGTTTTTATTGTCTACAAATATTTAGTCCCACTGAAATTAATGATTGGCTTGATAATGAATACACAGCGATGTGTCCGTATTGTAATAGGAGGGAACTCTGGATTTCCTATTACCAAACATTTTTTACAAGGAATGCACAAAGCTTGGTATTAACCTCCCTACAATGGCAAAAATGGTAGGGAGGTGATTTTAAATGAAATTCATATTAATTTTGGGAAGTGTGCTGACACCCTTATTCTTGGCTTTTCTGCAAAAAGTCCAGCCTAAATTACGTTTACTATTTAATATAGTTGCCATCGTATCTTCCCTTGTTTTCGGTAATATTTCTTCTATTGCTATTTACGAAATCATAAAGGATAACACGGTATTCATGACTAATATCCATAGCATATTTCTTAATCCACTTTTCCTACTAACTGGAGCCTATTTAGGTACCTATATTATTTACCGAATCTTACTCTTGACATTGGAGGAAATTGAATAACAATTAATTCACTAAATCAATATGAGATGATTTTCCTCTTTTTGTAGGATAAATTTCAAAGGATTCAGGTATGATCTGTGTCGAGTGGTAAAGCAATTCAGATACCGTTACACATTTATATCCATTCTTAGCTAAAAAGTCCAAAATAGTATTTAATGCAGGAACTGTTTGACATGATTTAGTGAATTCACTCCCGTGCCAGTCGTGAAATATAATGATATTCCCTGGTTTTACTCCCCTTATTACATAGCTGCAAATTTGACTTACAGGAGGATTTGCCCAGTCACGAGTATCTTGATTCCACGACCACAGCACGACTTCTTTTCCTTTTTTTATAGCTGTATTGATAATTAAGTCATTATAATGACCTCCAACAGGACGGTAGAGTGATGGTTTAACACCAGTGACCTTCTGAATAATTTGATCAGTCATGTCTAATTCTGATGATAGTTTTTCGGATGAAATATTTCCATAGATATGATGATAAGTATGATTTGCAATTTCGTGGCCTTCTTTAACTTCTCTTTTTAAAAGTTCAGGAAATCTGATCACTTTATTACCAGCTACAAAGAAGGTAGCTTTAGCGTCATATTTAGCTAAGATATCAAGTATTTTTGGGGTGAATATAGGATGTGGTCCATCATCAAATGTAATCGCGACTAATTTTTCCTTTGTGTTTACATCCCATATAACATGCCCTGTTTTTTCATATTCCTCACGACTTTTAGTGGATGCAGATACATTTAGTTGCTCAGTAAATAAAGCAATTATTAAAAGGAAGGTAAATAAAAAAGTTTTTTTCAATAGAAAAACACCCCTAAACTATACAATCAATTAGATATAGTTTACCGAGTGTTTCATAAAAATATTTAATGTGAAAAAATTAAGTGAGTTTTTCTTGTGAGATATGAAGGATCGTATAAATGACCCCACTCATTTCTTTTAAGTTGCCTAAATCGTTGGTAAAGTAAAACACATCATACTGCCATTTTTCAGGATTGTAAATCAAAATATATTCTGTATCATCAATTGTCGGAATTTGTTCTGCTATTTTATCCTTTAAGTTATTTAGCCTTTCTTGTGGCTGGATTTCTCGTGTGATTTGGAAAAGATATTTAGTCTCGTTGATTTTAGAAGTTGTGGTATCAATAAGTGGAATTCCGACATTTATGCGTTGCCATCCAAATGAATTTAATATGTTGTCATAAAATCCATTAAATAAAAACTTATTTAGACCGTTGTGCCCTTTCCAAAGATATAGAGGGCAATAACTATTTTGTAGATTATTATTGATTCCTTTTTCAGTGACTAAATATAATTTGAATTTTAGATCATCAAATCTGTCTGTTTTATGACCGTTATTTCTTACTCTCTCTTTGATAATATTCATATCATAATCACTTGGTAACGTAATCTTGTATTGTGTGGCAATCATTTCATTTCATCCCCCTTATGAAAAATTAATGTTATTTGTTGGTACCGCCAAAAGCAAGACAATAGTTATCAGGGTCAACGATGGCGAATTCTTTCCACGGTCCTGCTTGAGGGTCAACCCAGGGCTCAATAACCACTTTAGCTCCTTTTGTTTTAAACTCCTCATATAGTTCATCTAAGGCTGACCAATCCTCTATATAACAATAAATATCGGCTACGGGTAGTTGGTCTCCCTTTGCCGGCCTGTTAGGGTGGACATCTTCAGGCCCATTTGCTTGAAGTAATTTTAGCCCTAATCCTGTAAAACCATCGCGTATAGCCCACCAATCTGTGACCTCACAGCCTATGACATCTGCGTAAAATTTCTTAGATTTTTCCAAATCTGAAACTAGTAATACCTTTAACGAACTATGTATTAGTTTTTTCATAGGTTCCCTTCTTTCATTGGTCTGTTTTTTCTTCTATTATACATAAATGCTAAAATATACCTTGATATTAAGGTGTCATTCTAGATAAATCTAATAACTTTTAGTTATGAACCTATTACTTTCATGTATTACCAATCCATCTCTTTCTCCAATATGCTTAAATAAAATAATGTTGGGGGAGTGTTGAGTGAAGAATAATTATTCTTTGTTTAAAAATAAATCCTTTCTTTTCTTTTTCTTTGCTGCTTTGTTTGGGGTGTTGGGGGAAGGGATCTATGGATTAACCGCTATCGTTATGGTACTTGAAAAGACGGAATCGATTGTTGAGATTGGAAAACTGCTTGTACTGACTTTATTGCCTTCTGTAGTCCTTGCACCAATTCTAGGCGTGTTCATCGACCGTTTTAATAAAATTAAACTGGCACTCCTATGTAATTTTTTGCGGTTTGCTGCCATTGCCATTATCCCGGCTAGCGTTGCTTTCGGGTTTTTTTATGTCACTATTTTCTATGTTTCCATTCTTTTAAGCTATATGATCTGGTTCGTTATAGAACCTCTCAAAGAAAGTATCTTGAAGGAAATCCTGAGTCCAGAAGAATACAAACAAGGAATTTCCCTTGTACAGGGAGCTTGGCAGTTGGGGCTGTTGGCATCTGCTATCATTGCTGGGATGTTAATGGATAGACTAGGCACGACCGAAGCAATATTTGCAGCTAGTTTAGTTTATATTTTGGCAGGATTTTTATTTTTTGGGATCAACATCAAGGTGAATAAAGAGGCAAGGAAACATAAGGGGAAATCTACCCTCAAGCAATATAGAGGAGAACTGGTACAGGGCTGGATCTATTTTTTTCAAAACAAAACAGTCCTATATTTTGCCTTGGCCACCAGCATGGTGTTGCCATTCTTCTATTCTATTAATACACTGATTGCTCCTTTTAATTATCAAACCCTCAAAGGTGATGGAATTTCACTGGGAATCATTGATGGTGGAGCCGGAATTGGTAGTCTTATATCTGCAATTCTATGTACTCTTTGGGTAAGAAATCATGCCATTTTACGGGTGGTCCTAGTAGCTATTTCCTTATCAGCTTTATCAACCGTTCTATTTAGTTTAACAACCAGTGTGCCCTTTGCCTTCATCATGTATCTGATAATGGGAATGTTCATTGGGATGGTAAAGGTACTCACAAGACTATTGCTGTTTGAACAGGTTGAAGAGAAGTTGATCGGCAGGGTGATGACATCTGTTTCGTTTGTTAGTTTAACTGTATCGATTATGATGTCACTTTTGATTGCCTTTATTGGTGAAGTGGGCCTTACTTACGGCTATCTTGCTATCAGTATGGGGTTGATCATTCCCTTTGTTCTTACTTGGAAAGGGTCTAAATCCAGGAGTTTAACAAACTTTTTTGTAAAAAAGGAGAAATGTTCTGACAAGGAGGAGGGGGTTTATGATGCGAACTAATCTCAATTTACAGGATATCAAAGAGGCTCGCGAACGCATTCACCCCTACATCCGTCATACCCCATTGGAATACAATTGGGAATTAAGCAGGCTATTTGCTACGAACATTTTTTTGAAGTTAGAAAATCGGCAGGTAACTGGAAGCTTTAAGGCTCGTGGATCTTTTAATAAGCTATTAACCTTAAATCAAGAGCAACGTGAACGGGGAGTGATTGCTCCTTCTGCCGGAAATCATGGGATTGGTTTGGCCTATGCGGCTCATCAACTAAACATTCACGCACTAGTGTATTTACCAAAGGACGCAGATTCTAGTAAAGTAAAGGCATTGGAACAATTTGGTGCCTTAATTACATTTTTTGATACGATTGAAGAGGCGAGGCTGGCAGCATTAGAGGCTTCGGAGAACAAGGACTATACTTTTCTTTCTGCTTATAATAATTCATCCATGATAGCAGCCGGGGGGACAATTGGATTAGAAATTTTAGAAGATCTAACTGATGTAGATATCGTAATCAGTTGTTTAGGTGGCGGAGGACTAACAGCTGGTTTGTGTTTGGCACTAAAAGCAATTAATCCGAGAATAGAGGTTTGGGGAGTCCAAACAGAAAATAGTCCGACATTTGCGATTTGGAATGAAGCGGGCAAGGCTATTTCGGTGGATTTAGAGCCGTCGATCGCAGAAGGGCTGAGTGGACCAATTGAGCCAGAGACAATCACGTTTCCAATTATTCATAGACATATTGATCGTATTCTAACAGTCTCTGAGAAAGAACTCATTGCTGCCATGAAATTGATGCTCAACTCCCAGTACATGGTTGAACCCTCTGGAGCAGCAGGAGTCGCGTGTTTACCACAAGTAGGAAGTGAATTAAAGGGCCGAAAGGTGGCAATCATCATCACCGGACGGAATATATCTTGGTCGAGGTTTAGGTCGTTGGTAAGTGAGACGGAACCTGTTATTGATTTTTGATAAAAGGATACTAAAAAAAGTCTATTAGCCATAAAAGGTTATGGGACGGAGAAGAAGGTCGCATAGGAGCAGTCTACGAGCCCAAACTGAATACGAGAAGGAGAAGAAGGTCGCATAGGAGCAGTCTACGAGCCCAAACTGAATACGAGAAGGAGAAGAAGGTCGCGTAGAAGGAGTCTACGAGCCCAAACAGGCAGAAAGAAAGAGAAGAAGGTCGCGTAGAAGGAGTCTACGAGCCCAAACAGGCAGAAAGAAAGAGAAGAAGGTCGCGTAGAAGGAGTCTACGAGCCCAAACAGGTAGAAAGAAAGAGAAGAAGATCGCATAGAAGGAGTCTACGAGCCCAAACTGGCTGTGAGAAGGAAAAAACGGTCGTATAGGAGAATTTACAATGAAAATAAGCAAACACAATGCGGAGCATTACACATGGGGGAGTCAGTGTGATGGCTGGCATCTGGTCAATCAGCAGGAACTCAGTGTTATCCATGAACGGATGCCGAGCCAAACAGCAGAAGTAAGACATTATCATCAGCAATCACGACAATTTTTCTTTGTTTTATCAGGAAATCCTACGTTAGAGGTGGATGGGGAACGTTTCACCCTAACACCACAGGAGGGGATCGAAGTACCCCCACACATCCCACACCAAATGTTTAATCAATCCAGCAGCGACGTGGAATTCTTAGTCATATCCCAGCCGACTAGTAAAGGTGATCGAATTTTAGCTGAATGAGGTGCAAAAATGTATATTCCTAAACATTTCAAAATAGACGATCTTGAATCCATCTATAAAATTATTGAAAAAAATAGCTTTGCCACACTTTTTTCACAGCATAATGGCAGGCCGTATGCGACACATTTACCATTATTGTTAGAAAAAGAAGAAGGAGTCTTATATGGGCATTTCGCTCGTCCAAATGAACAATGGAAGGACATCGAAAATCAGAAAGTACTCGTTACGTTTCAGGGGCCACACGCATATATTTCCCCTAGTTGGTACGAATCCACCCAAGCCGTTCCAACGTGGAATTATGCAGCGGTTCATGTCTATGGACAAGTGGAGATTTTAAACGATGACCAAGAAATCCATGATGCCCTTTCTAGCATGGTAGATAAGTACGAAAAGCCAGGTAGCTCTTATCGTTTCAAAGAGATTGATAGAAACTTTATTGCTGGGATGAGTAAAGGAATTGTAGCTTTTAGAATCAAGATTACTGAAATAGAAGGAAAAGCAAAATTAAGTCAAAACCATTCGGTCGAACGACAGGATTTGGTGATTAAGCAGCTAGAGCTTTCTCAAGAATCCGACCAGCTGCAAATTGCAAAGTTGATGAAGAAAAATCATTAAAGGAGTGATAAAGATGGCTTTGGAAATGAGAAAAATATGTGAGAAATGTAATAACCCCCTACAAAAGGATGGGGAGGCCTATATTTGTGTATATGAATGCACTTTCTGTCATGACTGTACGGAAGAGATGGACGCTGTTTGCCCTAATTGTGGGGGAGAACTCGTCAAAAGACCACGTCCGACGAAAAAGTGATATTTTAGGAGAAAGTGAATGAGATAAGAAGTTGAAGTTAAAATGAATGAAGGCATCCTAGCAAAGGATGCCTTCCGGTTTTATATACTTGTTGCTTGGGAGTTTAATTCTGAAGCCGTGTTTACAATTTGTTCAAACGCTTTATTGAATGCTTCCATCTTTATTGCTTGTTCATGAGAGTCTGAAGAAATTTGTTGAATGTTGGTGATGATTTTTTCTAGATTAGCTACCATCCCTTTTAATTGTGGCTCTACACCTTCAACGGTTTCTCTATTATTTTCAGCCATTTTCTCTATTTCTTTAGCTACCACTGCAAAGCCCTTTCCATGTTCTCCGGAACGGACAGCTTCTATAGATGCATTTAGACCCAAAATCCGGGATCTAGCTGCTGTTTTCTTTAAAATACCCAAAATTTCCTCTATCTTTTTAATCTCATCTCTTAGAAAAGTAGTTTCTTCATCAAGTTCTTTTAGCTCAGTTGCGATCTGTTCAGTTACTTTAGTTACCTCTTCTGATGTTGTAGCCAATTCACCACTAACACCAGTTAGTTTTTGTGCTCCTTTTCGCAATACATCCACTTTATTGTTTGAAACAATAGTAGAAATAACGCCTATTATTTCATTGTTTTCTATAATAGGTGTTGCTGTTGAAATATAGGCAACACCAAAAATTCCCGAATCTCGTTCTTCCTTTTGTGGTTCACCAGTGATTAAAGCATTGTGAGTCACAGTCCCTTTAAAATTATCAGCAGAAGCGCCAATAGGAACCTTAAGATCAATCTTTTTGCCAGGAATATATCCTATGACCTTTTCTGTGTCAGCTAAAACGATACACGCATCTTCTGCATGTGTGGATTGAATAATTTCCAAATTATTTAGCAATTGTTGTAACCGCTCCAAAGTAATTCCTCCGATAGAAAAAGTGGTATTAGTATAATAAATATAACATTATTTACATAAGATAACAGACTAGTTAAAAAATATATTTTATTTAATAGACTAATATAAAGGCATGATTATGGATGCGATTTATTAAACGATAAGCTATTTATATTTTTGAGTAATTTTCCAGATGTTATTGAAATTGGAAAAAAATTCTGTATAATAAAAATGACAGTGATGTCAGTGTTATTTTAACCAAATGGAGGAACCTACCTTGTCACCTAAAATTTCTGACAGTGAAAAAGAAAAACGTAAAATGCATATTATCCAATCAGCTACGGAAGTGTTTAAACGCAAAGGATATGTAAACTCCACCATGCAGGACATCGTAGACGAAACAGAGATGAGCCGTGGCTGGGTGTATCTATATTTTTCAAACAAAGAAGACATTATGCTAGCAATCCTTGCAGAAAATGATCAACAAACAGAAGCACAGATCAATAATCTTTTAACGAGCGGACTTTCCGTGTGGCAAGGACTGAGCGGAATAATTGACATGATGGACCAGCAATTAAACCATGCATCTGACGATCTGCCAATCGTGATATATGAATATTTCATTAGCGGGTGGAAGCAGCCAGAACGACGTGAATACCTGGAAGCCCACTACAAAAAGCAGCATGACTATCTAATGATTTACTTGCAGAGGGGAATAGCAAAAGGAGAGTTTAAGCCAAGTGTTGACTTGGAAGTCATCATAAAAATGATTACCTCCTATTTTGAAGGTCTTTTACTTCACTCAAAAGCAGCTGGCAGCAGCAACGTTCGAGTAAGCGAGCAGCTAAACCTCTTCAAGTCCATGTTAAAGTCAGCCTTACAAGTCGATGATCAGAATGGTGGTTTGTCATGACAATTTTTAAAAATAAGGTCTTCACCAAATTATTTTTAGCGGCATTTGCTTCCCAGCTTGGAACGACGATTGGTAATGTTGCGTTTGCCTTTTATTTATTAGATCACTTTAGCAAACAGCCATTTTATGCAACCATTGCTGAATTAATGTACTCATTGCCTATATTGCTTGTTTTCTTCTTAGTGGGGGTGGCTGCAGACAGATTCGACCGAAAGAAAATTGCGGTTAACTCCGACTGGATTCGGGCCATCTTAACAGGATTTTTATTAGTAGCGATTTATTTCAACATCCTTTGGTTAGTATTTGTGATTCTGTTTATTCGGAGTGGCGTTGCAAAGTTTTTTGCTCCAGCAGAAATGAGTATCTTACAGGGCGTACTTAATAAAGAGCAATATATGCAAGCCTCTGGATTAAATCAAACCGTTCTTGGGTTATTTATGTTGTTTGGTATGGGAATGGGAGCTATTTCCTATCACTATATTGGGCTGACGGGGACTGTAATGATTGACGGAGTCAGCTTTATTATTTCAGGGATTCTCATCAGCACGTGTTCTATTCCTTTAGAGGCACGGCTGCCTAATGGTAAAACACATATGAAGGATATTAATCTTACGACCGTTCTTACTGACTTCAAAGAGGGCTTAAAATATATCCTTCATTTTAGACTGCTAAAATCTATTGTATCTGGTTTTCTAGTGTTTGGTCTCATTAATGGAGCGTTTGCTGTGCTTCCACTTTTTACAATGAAATACAAACTAGCACCAGAGCAATTTACGCAGTATGCTTCTATGTTTTCCATCTTTTTAGGAATCGGTTTTGTGCTTGGCAGCGGAATTGGTAGTCCACTCATTAAGTTGTTAAAAGTTCATCGAGTTATCATAGGTGGAGTCATATTAAGTGGTGTGTTCACATTAATTATGGGGGCAGTGGAAAATGTTTGGCTCTATCTTTCCATTGTATTTGTTATGGGCGTAATCATCGCACCAGTAAATGTGGCATTGTCTGGTTGGATGACGGAGCTTGTGGCTCCCAAATTTATGGGGAGAGTGTCCGGCTGGGTGGATCCATTAATGATGCTGGCTCATTCTATATCATTGGGAATCATCGCAGTTGTCTTCCCGGCATTCGTAAAAGTAGACACCATTTATTGGGCGGTGGGTATTCTATTAATGGTTGTGGGGTGCTATTATCTATTGGTGTTGCCAAAGTTGGTTACAAAAGAAGTGAAAGTAGCAGACATCCAGTCGGTTCCTACTTCAGCAGAATAAACAGGAAGCTTTTGCGAAAAAGTTTCATAAAAGTGAAACTATTTTACATGGAGCATCGACTAACTTAATAACCCCCCCTAGGGTTGTGTGTATAGGGCTCGGCACGAATGCCGGGCTTAATTTATTTTATAAGAGTACTTTCTAGAACCTTGCTGTTTTTTTAGCAGGGTTCTTTTGCATTTTTAAGGGGATATCCTCCTTTTTTACCTTTAAAAATTCATGTTATTTAGTGAGACGAAATGGGTATTACATTGAATAATTATAAAAACACTTATATCTATAGAGAGAAAGCAGGTGCACGGTTGGTAACTAGAAAAAATGGGTTAATTATTGCTGGGTTTACAGGAATGTTTGTCATTGTCGTCCTCTTTTACTTTTTTCTAACCTCTGTTGGGGAAAAGGAGCAGGTTGATGGAAAGCATGCAGATAGCGAAAAGCCACCTGCAGCAAAAGTGGAAGTAAAGGACCCTGCTCCTCCAGCGTTTACAAGCAAGCAACTGACATCGTTGCCAAAGAACAACTGGATTACTAATGGAGGGAGTACATCTAATCAACGTTACTCTACCCTGGATAAAATTAATACATCCAATATTAAAAAATTAAAAGGGAAATGGGTTACGCATCTGGGGTCAGGAAAAGAGTTTAAATATTCTGGCGAGGCGTCACCCGTCGTTTATAACGGTGTAATGTATATCATTACCGGTGCAGACCAAGTATCTGCTATTGATGTGAAAAAAGGTGAGACTTTATGGACTTTTAAACCGAACATAAGCGAATTAACAACCGTTTGTTGCGGTTGGACAAGTCGTGGTGTCGCAATTGGTGATGGACTAGTATATGTTGGTCTGCTAGATGCCAGATTAGTTGCTCTCGACCAAAAAACGGGTAAAGAGGTATGGTCCACAACGGTCGATGATTGGAAAAAGGGCTATACGATTACAAGCGCACCGCTTTACTATAACGGAAAAATTTATACAGGTATTTCTGGTGGTGAATATGGAATTCGAGGCAGGGTTACAGCCTTTAATGCAAAAAATGGGAAGGAGCTTTGGCGCTTCTACACCATTCCAGGCCCTGGAGAAAGTGGTCACGAAACCTGGCCAAGTGACAATGATTCATGGAAACGAGGCGGTGCACCGGTTTGGCAAACACCTGCTGTTGATCCTGAATTAGGGTTACTCTATTTTTCAACCGGTAATGCAGCTCCGGATTTAGACGGAAGTGTAAGAAAAGGGAATAACTTATTTTCTTCTTCCATAGTAGCAATTGATGCTGAAACAGGAAAATATAAGTGGCACTTTCAAGAAGTTCATCACGATATTTGGGATTTAGACGCACCGAATCCAGTTGTACTATTTGATGTTAAAAAGGATGGAAAAAAGCGAAAAGCACTAGCCCAAGCTGGTAAAACAGGATGGCTTTATATCCTAGACCGAACGAACGGGAAGCCGTTGGTAGGTATTGAAGAGCAGCCAGTGCCGCAGGAGAATCGTCAAAAAGCATCGCCTACCCAGCCGATTCCAAAGGGGGATGCTTTTGTTCCACAGGTTGTCACTAAAGAGGATTTCAAGAAAGATGTGAAAGGGTATAAAGGACATATAGGTAAGATTTTCGATCCATACTGGGAAGAACCAATGCTTGTGAAACCATCGACGTTCGGAGGAGCTAACTGGCCACCTTCAGCATATAACCCGGACACAGAATATTTTTATGTATTAGGAACGGATCAGTATTCTACTTTTACAAGAAGTGAAGAAGAGTATAAGGAAGGTAGTATCTATTTAGGTAGTATTATCCAACCCGTACAGGATGCACCTGTAAGAGGAACCATCACGGCTATTGATGTAAAAACAAATAAAATAGCCTGGCAGCAAAAGTGGGATGCCAGTGCGTATAGCGGTGTATTAACCACAAAAGGCGGCCTCGTCTTTGTAGGACATAATGATGGAAGGCTGATTGCTTTTGATGCTAAAACTGGTGATCAGGTATGGGAATTTAAGACAGATGCAGGTGTTAATGCGGCGCCTATTGCCTATGAAGTGGATGGAAAGGAATATATTTCTGTTTTAGCAGCAGGTAACGCATTAGCTGGTTCGAAGCACGGCGACTCTTTATGGACCTTCTCCTTAGATGGGACCATTGAATCAGGTACCGCTCCTGAAAGCACTAATAAACCCGAAGACAGGGAGAATGGAGATACTACGGCAAATGTGAACGATGGTCAAAAGGTTTTTGAAGGAAATTGCTTGGCTTGCCATGGAAGAGAAGGAACAGGCGGACATAATGGACCAGACCTGCAACTTAGTCAGGTAGCGAAAGACCCGGAAAAAGTAATGGGAAGGGTCAAAAAAGGCGGGAATACCATGCCAGCCTTTGGTGAACTTTTAACTGAAAAGCAAATTAGAGATGTAACAAAATATATTACTGAGATTGTGGCCAAAAAACAAGAATAAGGAAATAGAGGGCTGACCAGTGCCATTCTGGTTAGCCTTTTTTTAGAGGGAATAAAATCATGGTCGAAAGTTCCTATTTATCTTTTTTAACAGACATGTTATGCTAAAAAAATGAGTATACTAACAAAGAGTTTAATTAATCAGACAATAAGTGCTGGTAATTAACGGTTTCTTTAGCAGGGTTGTTGATAACTTTATTCTATAAAGTTATTCTAATTACTGTGGTTTTTAATTTAATAAAAAAGGGAATTAAAGTAGTTGATTATGGTAAGTAATCAACTTTTTATATATATAAAAGGGGAGATGAAGATGAAAAAGATTAGCTTAGCATGGCAAATCTTTATTGGACTAGCTTTAGGTATTATTTTGGGTGCTATTTTTTATGGTAACCCGCATGTGGAAACGTACTTACAGCCAATTGGTACAATATTTATTCGATTAATCAAAATGATTGTCGTTCCAATTGTTGTTGCTAGTCTTATTGTTGGTGTTGCAGGCGTTGGTGATATGAAGTCACTGGGTAAACTTGGTGGAAAAACCCTATTATATTTTGAAATCATTACAACTATTGCTATCTTTGTAGGACTACTTGCAGCAAACGTGTTTCAACCTGGAGCTGGTGTGGACCGAACACACTTAACGAAAACAGATATTAACTCCTATGTGGATACAGCTGCACAAACCGAGTCACACTCTATGGCTGATACGTTTATTAATATCGTACCTACCAATATCATACAGTCATTAGCAAATGGCGATATGTTAGCAATTATCTTCTTTTCTGTCATGTTTGGACTTGGTGTAGCAGCGATTGGTGAAAAAGGCCAACCGATTATTAACTTCTTTAGAGGCACGGCGGATGCCATGTTCTATGTAACCAACCAAATCATGAAATTGGCTCCACTTGGTGTATTTGCTCTAATCGGTGTAACGGTATCAAAATTTGGAATTACGTCATTAATCCCATTAGGAAAATTAGTTTTAGTCGTTTACGGATCAATGATTTTCTTCATTTTAGTCGTTCTTGGATTAACAGCAAAGATTGCAGGGGTTAATATCTTTAATTTATTAAGATATTTGAAAGATGAATTAATTCTAGGTTATACAACGGCAAGTTCGGAAACAGTTCTTCCGAAGTTAATGGAAAAGATGGAGAAGATCGGATGTCCGAAGGCTATTACTTCATTTGTTATACCAACAGGATATTCATTTAACCTTGATGGTTCAACCTTGTATCAAGCGATTGCAGCACTGTTCATCGCACAAATGTATGGAATTCATATGAGTATTACACATCAAATTACCTTAGTTCTTGTATTGATGCTTACCTCTAAAGGGATTGCCGGTGTTCCAGGCGTATCGTTTGTCGTGTTGCTTGCGACGCTAGGAAGTGTAGGGATCCCAGTTGAAGGACTTGCATTTATCGCTGGTATTGACCGTATTCTAGATATGGCGCGTACATGTGTAAATATTGTTGGTAACTCATTAGCTGCCATTGTCATTACAAAGTGGGAAGGCCACAAGCTTGATGAGGATGCAGTAGAAAAAGCAGCTTAAATTATCTGAATATAGACCAAAAAAGGCATCGACTAAGCTCGATGCCTTTTATTCGTTCTTATTGGATATTACCAGGTCCATCCCCACCGCCAGTAATAAAAATATACTCGCTCATAGCTAAGTTCGTGTCCGCCCGATATTTTTCAATGTCTACTTTGGGATCACTTGCCCCTTTTTTTGAATCGAAATACATTGCTATGGGAGCTAGTATAATGATTGGAGACAGAATAAATAACCAAATCATATAATACCCTCCTTTTAAGAAAGTCTATATTTATTAGACTATGTACAATTAGAGGGAAAGGTTCAAGAAATACATAATAAGCCCCATCATAAAATAGTAAGAAGGATGTTAAGTAAATTTGGCGAATTTATCTAGGATACTTTTATCGATGAGATGAGGAGGCTCGATGTATGTTTATTAGACTTGAAACGAATGATGAGTTATTGGGGGATGGAGGTTCTTTTCTCACTGATGAAGTACAATATAATCTGATACATCGAATCACTGAGGTTAGTGATGCTTTAAGCATAAAGACGACAGATAATAGGATGGTCTTTGCACAAACGCAGGGACAAAAGGCATGGTTGTGGGTATCCAAGGAGACACAATTAGAGGAACAGAAGGAAATATTTCAAAATCTAGTAAGCTATTTAAACAGTAATCAGCTTCCTGGGGTATCAGGGGATCCTCAGACTGCAGAAATGTTTGCGGAGGTTTTTTCAAAAAAGAGGGGAATTGGCTATGAAACGGTAATGACCATGGAATCTTATCATTGTCCAAAGGTGATAAAGCCAGTCAATGTACCAGGGGAGATTCGAAAAGCCGCTTTAGAAGACATAGATACTGTGGCTACCTATCTTGCAGGTTTTGTAGAGGATGCATTTGGTACGTCAGTGGAAGCTAGTACTCAGCGATCTAAGGCACAAACAATGATAGAGGCTGGAAACTTGTACCTTTGGCTTGTGGATGAAAAGCCGGTGTCCATGGCGAATATTTCACATCGTTCACCTAGACATGCCCGGATTAATGCGGTTTATACTCCTGTCATGCATCGGAAGAATGGCTATGCAAGTGCGCTAGTAGCGGAATTATGTGTAATTATTCATGCGGAGGGACTTGTACCAATGTTGTATGCGGATATCAGTAACCCCGATTCCAATAAGGTATATCAAAATATCGGTTTTATTGAAAGTGGTAAAATAGCTGAAATCAAATTTGTAGGATAGATACTTAATCTTTTTACAATAGGAGGAAGTCCCTAAATGAATTCAGCAGAAAACAAAGCAAATTTCAGACAAATGCATTGGATTGGTCTGGACGATCCGTGCATCAACCAAATTAAATTTGATACATGTCATCACATGGTCTTAGGGCGATATGGTGGAAATCAACAAGCAGGAGCTAATAAAAATGAAGATGGGGCCCTGGTTATGGCGGGGCTAGACTGGGAATTTGCCATGGTATTGGATGGACACAACAGTGCAGAAAGTGTGGAATTAGTTATCCATACTATTTTACAAGAATCGGAAAAGCTAGGTTCCATTTTAGGAGAGTCTTTGGAAACGGTCTTCGTATCATTGGAAAAGCATATTCTAACCATTTTCCAATCCGAGTATTTTCTAGAAGCTTGTAAACAAGTTCAGGGTGAAACGGCATGCCTGTTGTGTGTAAGAAAAGATAAATATATATGGTGGTTTTCCGTCGGAGATTGTGTCCTCTATCTCCTGCATGAGGACTTACATAGGTTAGGACAATATGGACTTAATCAACGACAATTTTATGAATGGATAGGCCAAGTAAATACCTTTGCCCAACCTGTTCCGTGTTATTCTTCCGGGGTCAGGGAACTCAGAACAGGCTATAATCGAATGGTTTTGGTGACAGATGGGGTTTTGGAATGTGGTAATCGATACTATGAGACTCCTAAGAATCTTTACCAAGATTTCTATGGGCAGCCCTCTCCTCCTAATATAGAAAACAGTGTAAAACATGTTTTAGAACATGTTAATGAAAGTTATGGACGCGATAGTGCGACCATTATTTGCTGGGATTACCATCATGTTCTTCCCACCACCTATCCTAGTAATCAACCAAAGAGGTGAATGAAATGTACCAATTTTTCGAAAATGAAGTAGTTAGAAATGAATATTCTACTATACCGTATACATGGATACGTAGTGAAAAGCGAAATATAAGTATTTGTATTATGCTCCCAGGACTGGGTTATACCACTCAGCGACCGTTGTTTCATTATGCGACGGGCGTGTGTTTGAATAACAACATTGATGTTCTTCATATCAATTATAACTTTGTGAAAAATGAACAGTTTAGAAAGCTTACTAATCCGGAACAGGACCAGTGGATGTTTGATGATGTGAAGGCTGTGGTCGATGCGGTGTTAAAAGAATCTTCCTATGAGCAGTGCTTGTTAGTAAGTAAATCAATTGGAACGGTACCAATGGCGATGGAGTGGACTCAAAGAGACTTCCTTCGAAATACAGTAGGAATCTGGTTAACTCCTCTAATAAAAGAAGATCGGGTTTACGAGGCACTGTTGAAAACGGACCTGCCTTCTCTTTGTGTCATTGGAGATGAGGACCATCATTTTATTGAAGAGAGGTTAGAAGCCTTTAAGAACAATCATTTAGTGAGTACGGTTGTTATACCTAAGGCTGATCATAGCTTAGAAATTAGCAAGGATACCTTGGCATCCATTGAGGCAATGAAAGAAATAATGGAACAAGTTGAAGTGTTTATTAAGAAGAATAAAGTAGGATAGGGCTGCTATTGCTGGCAGTCTTTTTTAACAGTGTTTATATTGGTAATAGGAATAGAAAATACTATTACTTAAAAGTTTATAGGATGTGGTTGTTATTATTAAAGCTATGGTTTTATTTATTCTTGCCGGACTAGCGGAAATAGGTGGAGGGTATCTGATTTGGTTATGGCTAAGAGAAGGAAAACCTCTTTCTTTGGGGATTTTTGGAGGAATTACTCTTGTTTTGTACGGGATTATAGCCACTTTTCAGGCATTTCCTTCGTTTGGTAGAGTTTATGCTGCCTATGGAGGAGTCTTTATCGTTCTGTCGGTGTTATGGGGATGGTTAGTCGATAAAAAAACTCCAGACATGTACGATTGGCTTGGAGCGGTGATTTGCTTACTCGGTGCATCGATTATCCTTTGGGCTCCACGACATTAAATAGGATATATATCATTATTAGGAAGAGGGATTTCTATGTTTGTTAGAGAAGTAGAAGAATCCGATGCAGAAAATCTGGTTGCGCTTATAAAGCAGGTTGAGAAAGAATCTGATTTTATGCTGATGGAACCGGGTGAACGACAAATTACACCTGAACAACAACAGCAAAGAATCCACTCGATTCAAAAAAGCGAGAACTCCACCATTTTTGTAGCGGAAAACGAAGAACAATTGGTTGGCTACATGTTTGCAATGGGCGGTACGGCAAAAAGAAATCAGCACTCTGTATATGTAGTTATTGGTATTTTAAAAGATTATAGAGGGCAGGGCATTGGAACCACGATATTTGAGAAACTGGAAGAATGGGCAGTTGATAGAAAAGTCCGCCGTCTCGAACTAACGACCGTCACGCAAAATGTTGCAGGTGTCGCTTTGTATAAGAAAATGGGATTTGAAGTGGAAGGAACCAAAAAGGATTCCCTATTAATAGACGGTGAGTTTGTGGATGAATACTATATGGCGAAGCTTGTATGAAGGGAGATCTAGTATGAACATTAGACTATTGACTCCTGCTGATGCAGAAAAGTATTGGGAATTGAGACTAGAAGCATTAAAGGAAAATCCAGAAGCTTTTTTAACGAGTTATGAAGAGGCCGTCAAACGGGAGAATCCCGTTGAACAGGTAGCTCGTAATTTCACCGCAGAAGGAAACTATACCTTCGGAGCGTTCGATGGGGAAGAACTTATTGGCGTTGTCACGTTACTTTTGGAAAAAGCAGAAAAGATTCAGCACAGGGCCAATATCTTCGCGATGTATGTCACGCCAAGAAAACAAGGTTCTGGAATCGGGGAGGCCCTGCTTACAGCGGCAGTTAATAAAGCGAAAACAATCGATGTTATTGAAAAAATAAACCTATCTGTCACTGCAAGTAATGAAAAAGCGAAAAAACTCTATTCTAAATTAGGGTTTCAGACGTTTGGTCTAGAGGAAAAAGCTTTGAGAATAAATGGTGTATATTACAACGATGAACATATGGTGCTGCATATAAAATAGTCAGTGGGAGGAGTGATTCAATAACATGTTCAAGAGTGAATCGATTTATATAAGACCGTTTAATCCCAATGATGCTGCCGCATTGCTCGAACTACAGCTTGAAAATTGTGATTTTTTTCAACAATTTTCTATGGAGCGAAGTGAAGACTTCTATACATTGAAAACACAGCTTTATAGAATAAAGCTCTATCAAGAGGATAGTCAAAACGATCAGTCTTATAATTTTGGCATTTTTACATATGATGATAATTTAATAGGAACAATTAATCTATTCCATGTCATGAGGGGCTCGCTCCAAAGCGCATTTATTGGTTATTTTTTAGATAAAAAGCATAATGGCAAAGGGTACACAACAGAAGCGGCTAAGCTAATGGTTGAATATGCTTTCAATGAATTGAATTTACATAGGATTGAAGCAGGGGTTATGCCGCACAATTTTGGATCAATTCGCGTGTTAGAGAAGGCTGGCTTTCATAAGGAAGGTATTGCTGTGAAAAATGTAAGGATCAACGGTAAATGGGAAGACCATCAAGTGTTGGCGATAGTCAACCCGCGTGATTAACATACTTTTCTACATTATTGTTTCATCTCCCCTGATTTAGGGTAAACAGAGATAAGTCGACAATGAGTTCGATTAAAAAGGAATCAGGGAGAGGAGCAGAAGGATGAAGGCTAAAGCACTTGTTTCTGAAGAAATGCCGTTTACTGAAATCCATTCAATCATGACAGAGCAAGGTTTTTCAATGATGGGTATAGGTGAATCGGTAAAATATAGAGTAGCATTGCGGGATTCTTCTACTGAATCCATCTATTGGTTAGAGATTCCGGTTGAACGAAATTTAGAAGATCCTGATCAGGCGAAACTAGGAAAGCCATTCTTGTATGGGGAAGAAAGGATTCCCATTCCAGTTAGAGATGCCGCAGATAGTAAATTAAATGAGATGGCTGATTACTTGAAAAACAATGTAGTAAATATAGATGATTACCGCTCTATCCAGCCTCAGCCAAATGGTTCAATGGCAGCCGATGAGGATGAGGTGAAACAACTTGGGAAGGAAATGGAATCATTAAAAACCAATAAAGAATTATCGGAGGAAGGCGAGGTTCCAGACCCCGTACAATTTGAGTCGGAACAAAATAATCGCTAACTACCACATGCAAACTGAATAAACTTCAAACCGGCAAACCAATTATGGTCTTGCCGGTTTTTCTCATGTGAGAGATAACCCCTGAATTCAATCATTAACCACTTTAAAATGTGATAAATCGTTGACAACTCCAAGTAAAAACTATGCCAAATCGTAATATATAAGATTGAAGAAGAGTAGTTTATGGTAAAATGGGAGCATGCAGGAAATGGGAGGTTGAGCACCAGTGGTTTCTCTATACAAAGTAATTGTGTTCATTCATATTTTTTCAGCTATTTTGGGAATGGGACCTGGGTTTATTTTAACAACTGTTGTTAAATCGGGCAAAAACATGACCGAATTAAGGCATTCATATAAGATTAGGCATAAACTTCATATATTTGTTATGGTAGGAGGAACCCTTTTACTGATTACTGGAATAGCGATGGGACTCTTAAATCCAAGCTTGTTCAAGATGGGATGGTATGTTATAAGCCTTACTCTCTTCTTAGCAGCTCTTGCGATTGGCCCGCTTGTTCTGTCTCCAAGGTCAAAACCAGTCAAAGCTTTACTCGAATCGCATAATGGCGAAGAAATTCCTGAAGAATATTGGCGGCTAGCTAAAGTTCTTTTCCGATATGAACACCTAGAAAATCTAATCTTTTTAATTATTATTGCTCTAATGATCTTAAAACCATTTTAAAAAGAACTGTGTGGCGAATCAAAAGCCATACCGTTCTTTTGTGTCACAAGTATCTGATTATAAATCTGAAAATAAATAAGAAAGGATAGTAGGAATTCTTTTTCTAAAGAAAGTATAACTATGCTGTGCATCTTCGATTAATTGAAAGCTGATGTCCTCCACCTTATCTTTTAAAATCTCATATACACTATTGGTAAGATCAAGGAAAACTCGATTCATTTCTGCATCATCGCCCACTTCTTTTTTCCCTAAGTCCATGTAGAATCTCTCGATGGCTGACAAGTCTGATTTCCTTAACAAATTTTCAATTTCCTCCTGGTTTCGATAAAAGCCAGGGGATATGGCAGCTATTCTTTTAAAAATATGTGGGTACTTGCAGGCTGCATAAGTGGATAGGATAGCTCCTAACGAAATCCCCGCCATCGAAGTATGGTCCACTAGTGTTCGGTAATTACTGTCTATCAAGGGCTTAAGTTCCTTGACGATGAAATCAAGATAGTCGTCCCCTCTACCGCCGGATGGATCAGCATAACCTAATATTTTTCTGCTTGTTTCACCATTCACCCATGGGCAGTACTCGTTAATCCGTCCTTTTACTTCGGTATTTAAGTCAATTCCTACAACGATAATCTGTAATCCACTTGCATCTAAGTAATCCTTCATTCCTAAGGATACCCCTTTAATAGCACTTTCATCTTCAAAAACATACTGACCATCGTGCATGTATAACACAGGATACTGTTTAGTTTCTGTTTCATAGTTTTTCGGAAGGTATACTCTAACCATTCTTTCTTGCTGAAACGCTGACATGTGAACAAGGAATTTTTCTAACATGTTTGTCACCAACCATTTCTTTAAATCTTATAAACTTAAATTTACCATAAATTTCAATTCCTGCATTATTTTTATATGATTAATTGTATTTAAGCTGTATAATATTTTTGGGATATAATGGATATGTCAGAGTAAATTAGTTTAATAACCCTTGGAGGGGTCAAGATGTTTACACGAAAAACGAAAAAAATTGTTAGTGATTTTGAATCCATTGCAGAAATAGAGGAAGTTGTGATTGGCGGAGTCAAGCAAACGATTTTGCTAAGAGGAGAAAATATTGCCAATCCTATTATGCTTTTTTTACATGGAGGACCAGGATCGGCCCAAATTGGTTTTGCCCCTAAGTTTCAACGGGAGCTTGAAAAAGAATTTATTGTCGTCAACTGGGATCAACGAGGCTCGGGATTATCGTTTTCTTCTGATACAAAAAAAGAAGAGTTGACTGTTGAGAATATCCTCAATGATACGATTGAGCTAATGGAGTATTTATTAAATCGCTTCCAGCAATCGAAGTTATTTTTAGTTGGGCATTCATGGGGCTCGGTCTTGGGGACATTAGCTGCGCAAAAAAAACCGGACTATATTCATAGTTACATAGGAATTGGGCAGGTAGTGGATTTCCAAGAGGGTGAAAAGCTCTCATATGAGTTTACATTGAAAAAGGCTATTGAACAGAGAAAAACAAAGGCGCTAAAGGATTTAGAAGGAATTGCGTTTAATCCTGCTGATATGAAATTTCTCGATGTAAAAGGGAAATGGCTGTCGGCATTCGGAGGTTCGATAGTGGGTGTGGGTCTGTATAATCTTGTTTATTCCAATATGTTATTTGGAACAGAGTATACACTTAAAGATTGGTTTACCTACATGAAAGCAGGAAAATTATCCTTAGAAACCATTTGGCCTCAATTGCTGAAGATTGATTTTCGAACATCGGTCCCTAGCTTAGAAGTACCTGTTTTTATCTTTGCGGGCAAACATGATTATCAAGTGCCTTCTTCATTGGCAAAGCAATATTTTGAGCTGTTGGAAGCACCGTATAAAGAATTTATTTGGTTTGAAAACTCTGCGCACCTTTTGAATTTTGAAGAGCCTGATAAATTTTTCAAAGAGTGTTTAAAAATAAAAGAAAAAGATGCATAATTCTTGACTGGCCCATAAAGAGTCAGCCTTATTTTTGTTAAAAATGGCAAGGGTTATTCGAACGATAATAATATCTCTTTATCTGACAAAATGGACAAAAATACTACAATCATAGGTCAATAAAGCTATATAATAATGACTAATAATCGTATAGAATAGTTGTATAGAATGAGCATTTTTCGAAAAAATTCTCCGTTTTTTTGCGAGTTATGGCTGGACTAATCAAAAGGATTAGTTGGGGAGATGAAATCCGATGTCAAAACAATATGAATCACTTGGTGATCTTAAGAGAAGTGTATATCTGTGGGTGATCCCATGTATTCTGATTGCCCTCATATTGAATACTATTATTCAAAATGTCGATGCATCGGACAAACTTAGTTTTATTATCAATAACACAATGACTATATGGTTTGCAGTCAGCTGGGTCTTAGTGTATAAAAAAAGGTTTGTGCGATTTAGCGAGTTATCTAATTTAGCGTTAGTAAGTGTCTATCATGTAACAACTTTTTTTGATACCATTTACAATTACATGTTGAAAATTAATGGTTCTTTAGGCGATTTTATTGTCTGGATGCCTATTATTATCATGTTTATTTTTTTAACACTAGGGATTAGAAGAGGACTGTACTACTCTATAGGGATTTTCCTGATTACCTTATTGGGTGGAGTGGTGGTAATAAACAAACTTTCCGCAGAATCCATTGATTCATTAATGCAATTCTATTTTGCTAATGTGGTCTATATTATTGTCCTTTTTTACGCACAACATATGTTTAGGGCCTATGCAAAAATGGAATTGTTTAAAAAACATGCCTATTTAGACTCATTAACTGGAATTGCTAACCGTCATCAGATTGATGAATGGCTGGAGCAAAAATTGAGTGATTCTAGGGAAATGCACATGAGTTTTTCTATTATTTTCTTTGATATTGACTATTTTAAGAAGGTCAATGATCTGTTTGGTCATAAAATTGGTGACTCTGTTTTAGTTGAGTTAGCTGAACTGATAAAAGAAAATCTTTCCCCACGTGACCTTTTGGGTCGTTGGGGAGGAGAAGAATTTATTGTGATCTCCGATGTTTTAGGACATAATGCTGTAGCCCTTGCAGACTACTTAAGAGAAAAAGTGGAAGAGCACGAGTTTCAAGGTGTCGGCCGGTTAACTGCAAGCTTTGGGGTGGCCGAGTCAGAGCTTGAGGATAACATCGATTCGTTATTAAACAGAGCAGATGAAGGTTTGTATCAATCTAAGAATACTGGTAAAAATAAAGTAAGTATATGTAACTATGTATAGAAGCCTCTATTCAAAAAAATAGGGGCTTTTCATTTTATATGGATTTATTATTGATGGAGAGTCTTTGGTACGGGCTTTTGCTAGCTCACTTTTTTTTAATACCCCCATATACTATTTGTATATTGATATAGTTTTAGTTGGATAAACACATGAAGTGTTTGGGGGTGAGTGTTTTGCAAAATAGAAGAAGTAGTGGACCGTTTTCATTTTGTCTATTTAAGGAATATAGATGGTGTGGGCCCGGATGTAGTGGACCAGGTGAACCGATAAATGATGTTGATGCGTGTTGCATGCGCCATGATCGCTGCCTTAGTAGGGGAAGAGACAGCTGTCAATGTGATCGTGAATTTATGGATTGTCTTTATGATAAAAGAAATAGACAGACGGATAAGGGAAGAAAAGCAGCACTTATGTACGACTTTATGAAGGTTAGGAGCTCCTTTACGTGCGGTCCGCAGCGTAGAAACTGGATATAGTTGTAAAAGGTGAACAGCTGTCATAGATAGCTGTTTTTTTACATTTATTTTTTGTAGAATCATAAATTTTCCATCTATTGTGGATACTAATGGAAAATGAAACTGAGGGTATTAACATGGAAGATAAAACTAGGATACATTTGACGGCTGCGGAAATGTCTGGACTGTGGGCGCAATATTTAAACGATACGATTACTGTCTGCATAAATAAATATTTTTTAGAAAAAGTCGAAGATGAAGAAGTCCGTCCAATTATTGAATTTGTCCTGAACTCAGCGGAAGGAAATATTGCTATTATGGAGGGTATCTTTATTAAAGAGTCTTTCCCTATCCCCGTTGGTTTTACAGATCAAGATGTCGATCCCAAAGCGCCAAGGCTCTTTTCAGATACCTTTGTGTTAATGTTTTTAAGACATATGTCTATACTTGCAATGGCAGCAAGCAGTGCAGCGTTGGGTGTTGCAACACGTCCGGATATGGTTGAGCTGCATAAAAGGGTCCTAAAGATTGGAGTCAAGCTTCAGGACCTTACAAGAGACTTAATGCTTAAACAAGGTACCTATATAAGACCACCATACATATCAGTTCCCGATAGAGTGGACTTTATAAAAAAACAGCATTTTTTAGCAGGATTTTTGGGTCATAAGAGACCCTTAACGTCTGTGGAAATTACTCATTTATTTATAAATGTCCAAACGAATGCTATTGGGAAAACACTAATAACAGGGTATGCACAGATTGCACAAAGAAAAGAAGTAAAGCAATATTTAATGAGGGGAATGGAGGTTGCCCAAAAGCATGTCGACATCTTTAGTGATTTTTTAAGAAAAGAGGATTTGCCGATTCCAATGAGTTGGGATTCGGCTTTAACAGATTCGACTATTCCTGCCTTTTCGGATAAATTGATCATGTTTAATGTCGCTGGAATGATTGCTGCTGGGGTAGGAAATTACGGGATGGCCATGGCCGCAAGTCCAAGACGAGATGTTGGTATGAAATATGCCTCCTTAATTCCTGAAATAGCTTTATATGCAGAAGATGGGGCAAATATTTTGATAAAACATGGCTGGATGGAGGAACCTCCACAGGCAGATGACCGAGGGAAAATAATAAAGGGGAAGTAGGCAGATAAAGGACAATTTTCTTGTATACAACTAAATTTTGTCCTTCATAACCCGGATGGGTGCAAATATGCCAATCGAATTAAATTCAATAAAAATTGACTTGAGATAAGCGCAAAATACATGTTTCAAACATACTTTGGTATGGGTGGATCATGTTTAGATCAGGGGCTGTCATTTTGACAGTCCTTTGTTAATGGAGTTGCGGGTGACTAGTGCCCGTTGAACTGAATTTTCGGTGGTTACGGGGCTTAGATACGCGGATAATTAGCAAAATGGTAAATACTAGTAATATAATGTTATAATAAGTGAAACGAAACGTACGCCTACCTTAAAGTAAAAGGAGTGTTGGACAATGAACAACTCTTCCAATGATCTATCTAAAAATGAATCCCGCCAATGTGAAAAAAATGAGGCCAAGCAGGTTTTACTAGATGAAAGAGCCCCTTTTAATGATGCAATCAAACATGGCGATATTGTCCAAGGTTTCCAATCTCCTAAACAAATCACACAATTGCCAAAATGGTACCGGAAGCCTAAAAGAATCTTTGCATCCATCTCTGTGCTTGTTATCATCGGGCTGTTAATCTACCAGATTATCCAATTTATTCTTAATATTGTAGCCTAGTAACTCTCTTTTTTCAGGGCCTTTCCACCTATTTTTAACGGGGTGAGTAATAGACTTCAAAAATATAAACATAATTTTTCCCAATGCCATAAATGAAACAGGTGTTGGGATTTTTACTGTGTAGATGTAATTAACTATTGGTGCCTGACACCGAATCCGCCGCTTTTTTCCCAATTTTGCATTCGTTTTCTCCGTGATATGATAATTTTGAAAATTCTAAACAAATAAAATTATTAGGAGGCTGGGATTATGAAGAAACGTACATCACTTGTTTTGGCATTGGGATTAACTATGGGGACTGTGGTACCTATTACTGCCGCAGCGCAGTCGGTTCCGTACAATGTTACAGTAACGAAGGATGCAAGCCAATTTGGTAAAGATGCTAAAGTAAACTGGAAAAAGGGACAAGCTGTTCCATCCTTCGTTCATGGAAAATTATCTACTAAAGCGTATAAAGACAAAGCTGCAGTAAAGCAATTTTTAAAAGAAAATAAAAGTTTATATAAATTAGATTCCGATAAAGATTTGACATTACTAGATGTTCAGAAGGACGAGCTGGGCAGCACGCATTACAATTTTGTTCAATCAGTACAAGGAGTTCCGGTTGACGGGGCAAAGTTTAAAGTGCATACAGATAAAAATGGAATTGTAACTGCGGTGAATGGAGACGTGTTCCCGGAGGCTTCTTCCTATTTCAAGGGTGCACTGAAAGCTCAGCTTTCTAAGGACGCAGCACTTAACCAGGCTTGGAAATCTATTAAGTTAACTAAAGAAGATACACTAACAAACGCAGAAGCAGGTCCAATGGGTAAGAAATTTGAAGATACAGTTGAAAAAACGGAATTAGTTGTTTATAAAAAAGCAAATGACTTTTATCTTGCCTATAAAACCAATCTTCAATTCATTCAGCCTTACCCTGCAAACTGGGTAGTTTATGTAGATGCTGTGAATGGAAATGTACTAGATTCCTATAATGCTGTTAATGATGCAGGTACAGGGGTTGGCGTTCTTGGTGATACAAAAACACTGAATACCTATTATTCTAGTGGTACTTACTATTTATACGATGTAACTAAACCAATGTCAGGTGTCATTGAAACATATACTGCGAAGAATTTAACACGTTTACCTGGTAGTTATTCTGTTGATGCAGATAATAATTTTAACGCAACATCACAACGTGCAGACGTGGATGCGCACTATTATGCAGGTGTTGTTTACGATTATTATAAAAATACGTTTAATCGTAACAGCTTTGATAACAATGGGGCAACCATTCGTTCAAGTGTTCACTACAGCAGAAATTATAATAATGCCTTCTGGAATGGAGCACAAATGGTTTATGGTGACGGTGATGGGACAACCTTTAGATCATTGTCAGGTGCACTAGATGTCGTAGGACATGAGTTAACACATGCGGTAACAGAAAGAACCGCAGGTCTAGAATATCAATATCAATCTGGAGCATTGAATGAGTCCATTTCCGATACATTTGGAGTATTCATGGACAAAGGTGATTATTTAATCGGTGAGGATGTATACACACCAAATAAAGCAGGCGATGCCCTTCGAAGCCTATCGAATCCTAGCCTTTATGGACAGCCTGAGAATATGAGCGGTTACGTTAACACTACTTCTGATAACGGAGGAGTTCATACAAACAGTGGTATTCCAAACAAAGCGGCTTACTTAACAATTTCAAGCCTTGGTACTTCTGTTGCAGAAAAAATTTATTACCGCGCACTTACTGTGTATCTCACTCCAACGAGTAACTTTAGCAGTGCCCGTGCTGCACTTCTTGCAGCAGCAGCAGATTTATATGGTACAGGCAGTTCACAATATAATGCCGTTGCCTCTGCTTGGTCACAAGTAGGCGTTTACTAGAAATATATTTTAATAGGAGGCTGACTTGCTCGTTGTAGTCAGCCTCCTATTTTTTGCAAAAAAATAGATTGGTGTCAGGCACCAATCCAAAATGGGAAGTTTTAAGAAATGAGTTTCTCGAACTTATTTCCTAATTAAGTTACTTTTATCATAAAGAAAACTTGTGTAGAACTTAGGGGGAAGTTATGTGGAAGTTGTGGAGATTTCTACCGGAAAACGTAAGGCCAACTGATTAAATCTTAGCGAGAGGTTTTTTGCAAAAAAAATAGATTGGTGTCAGGCACCAATCAAATTATGGGAAGTTTTAAGAAATGAGCTCTTCGAACCATTTCCTAATTAAGATACTCTTATCATAAAGAAAACTTGTGTAGAACTTATAGTAAAGTTATGTGGATGTTGTGAAGATTTCAGGAAGGGATTTTACCCTTCAAAACGATTTCCGCCATAAAGGGGGAGTGGGTCTTCAGGATTTGGGATGATTCTTCTGCTAATACTCCGCCAAGGTAATGATGTAATCGTTTCTTAATGTATGTGCTTGAGTCAATAAATTGAGCCATCTCCATATATTTATCCTCTACTGCAAAAACAACGTTACGGATATTTACAAGCACTATAGTGGATAAACACATGATACAAGGTTCCACGGTTGTATATAAAATACATTCACGGGCATGTTTTCGTAAATAGGAAGCACATGCATTCATGGCATTAATTTCTGCATGCTCTAGCTCACTATCCTTGGTATTAATTCTATTTGATCCTCTAGAAATGATAGTGCCATTGTGAACAATAACGGCGCCAATGGGCCGATCTCCGCGTTTCCCCGCTTCTTCTGCTTCCTTTAGGGCTTCCTGCATAAAAAAATGATGGTCGTATTCATGGAAATTAGTAATCAATTAGCTCCCCTGCCTTATTTTATTTCTATAGTTCTAAAATACCAAATACTGAGAAAAAAGTAGAGAGAATTTGAAGGATGTATATAAATTGGATTATTGTGGAACCTAAGTGGAATATATCGTCTAAGGTTGGAGGTACAGCACGTGGATTACAAGCAGCATTGGGAGCGAATAGTTGAAAAAAAGGTGGAGTTACATTCAGCGTATTCTTCTTACTGGAATCAATATTCCGACTTTGGAAACTGGCAGTTCTGGCTGGTACTTGTTTTACTTCTCTTTCCCTTAATCCTGCTGGTATTTACAGTTGATAGGAAGAGGATATTTGAAATATTTTTCTTTGGATACACCGTACATATCCTATGGGCGTATGCGGATATTGCACTTGGACATAGTGGGTTCTTTGTTCATAAATATTTTTTACTTCCAGCTTTACCGAATGCGACAAATGTGACTGCATCAGTATTACCTGTTGGCTTCTTGTTACTTTATCAGTATTGTAACAATCATAAGAAAAACTTCTTTTTTTATACAATTTTATTAAGTGCAGTGTTTGCTTTTGGCTTTGCATCCCTTGAGAGATATCTTGGGTTAGTGGAATTTAAAAAGGGAATGAACCAATTTTATCTTTTCCTCATAGACCTTGTGATCGTGTTTATTGCTTTCTGGGTTACAAAGCTATTGTTAAAAGTAAGGGACCAGGCTAGATTGTAAAAAGAACAGGGTACATGCGGGATTATGGTTTAGCTTTTCCAAAATAAATATGGATAAAAAGGGCAAGCATCTAAGCCTCTCTGTCATTGGAGACATACAATATTCCAATGACAAGCAAGGAGGCGTTCAAAAATGGAAAGACAATATCCACAACAAGGTTACCAGCATGGCCAAGGCGGTTATAATCCAGGCCAAGGCAATCATCATGGCCATGGCACCTATTATCCAGGACAGGGTTATCACCATGGGCACGGTGGATACTATCCAGGACAAGGCTATCATCATGGGCACGGTGGTTACTATCCAGGACATGGCTATCACCATGGGCACGGCACTTACATTCCAGGGCATGGTTATCACCATGGGCATAGCGGCTACTATCCTGGCCACAGAAAATCTTAGAACAAGAATTCTAATCATCAATTGCGGCTCGCCATTTGGCGAGTTTTTTTATGGATTCTTAGTGGATTGGAAGAGGATTTCCAATTTTTGTAGAATTCTCTCCTGAATTTGTAGAATAAGTTGAAATTTTGTAGAATTACTCCTTGATTTTGTAGAATTAATTAAAATTTTGTAGAATTACTTCCCTCTTTTGTAGAATTCCACTCCTTTTTCACTTTTTTTACTAAAATAAAAACTTTTTTCCTCCTCCTTAGTCTAATATTTAAATGTATCAGAACGTGAGGGGGCAAGAGCTTGAGTGCAGATGAACAATTAGTTAAGGCTGCTATTAAAGGGGATGATACAGCTTTTTTAAAGCTGATTCAGACTTATAAGATAGATTTATATAAAACGGCACTTTCATTCTTAAAAAATGAAGATGAGGCGCTAGAGGCCATTCAGGAAGTTACATATCGAGCCTATAAAAGCATGAGCTCAGTCAGAGATATAGCTTATTTCAAAACATGGCTTATTCGGATTATGATTAACTATTGTAATGATCAGGTAAAAAAGAACAAACGGGTAATTTTAGGGGATGATGCATTTATCCATCAAGGGAAAACAGAGAGCCATACTGGAATGGAATTAAAGGATGCCATGTTGGATTTAGATGAGCGTTCTCGAGAAGTACTGACACTAAAATATTTTAATGACATGAAAATAAAGGACATAGCCCATACCATGAAATGTCCAGAAGGAACGGTTAAGACCTGGCTTAATAAAGCCTTAAAGGCACTTCGCAATAAATTAGAAGACAAGGGCGGTGATTTGCATGTATGAAAAGGAAGAAAGCCAACTGACAAACTATAAAAATTCATACGACAATATTGAATCTCCATTGGAGTTGTTAGATGAAGCCATCCTAAATGGATTTATGAAAGCGAAGGCTGAGAAACATAGGAAACCGCTCAAGAAAAGATGGGTCTTTAGCATGGGTTTGGCTGCTATTATTCTCTTAGTTTTTTTCTCCTCTATTCGCCTATCGCCTGCTTTCGCCAATTATATTACTGTGATCCCCGGGATGGAAAAATTGGTCGAGTTGATCCGTAATGACAAAGGGAAGATGCTGGCAGTTGAAAATGACTATTATGAAAAATTAGGCGTTTCGAAAGAAATAAATGGATTAACGGTTACAATTGATGGAGCTATTACAGATGAAAATGGTCTGTTATTATTTTATTCCATAGAATCCGATAACGACACGGAGTTCTACATGGAGGGACCACGGTTACACTATGGAGACGGGAAATCAGTGGATTGGGGTTCAATATCAAGCTCTGCAGGAGAGATCCATACTGATGGTAACGGTAAATCGATTTCTACTGGTACCTTTGAAATTGATTTGAAGCACCCCCTTGAGTCCAAAGAGCTGGTACTAGCAGTGAAAATAAAAAAGGATTCAAAGACTAAAGAGTTTATTCTTCCTTTTCAGCTAAAAAAAGAAATAAAAGAGAAGATAACCTATCAGCTAAACAAAACAGTTACCGTTGAGGGACAAAAAATTACTTTCTTAGATGCAACCATTTATCCACTAAGGGTAGCCGTTCACATCAAAATGGATCCTTCCAACACAAAAAAGATATTAAATTTTGATGATTTACGGTTGGTTGATGAAAATGGGGAAGTATGGAATAAAATTGCCAATGGAGTGTCAGCGAGTAAAATTTCTGATGATGAATCCATCATTTACTTGCAGAGTAATTACTTCCGAGAGCCAAAAGAATTGTATCTAGCTTTGAATAAAATTCAGGCAGTTAATAAAGAAGAGGCCATGGTTGTGATTGATACGCAGACGAAACAAATTCTCAAACAGCCAAAAGAGAATATTTTCAGCGATTTAATAGTAGATGGCGACCAAGTCGTGATAACTATGCAAACAAAGAATGAGTTTCACTATACTCCGTTCGGTGAAGCAAAAGACAGGAAGGGAAATGTAGTCGAGGTCCCTGAAACATCGATGTCATCTAGAGGAGGAGATGAACGAGTAATCGAGTTTGGGCTCCGAATTCCTGAGTTACAAAAAGTTATAAATCCAATCTCCCTTGAACTTAGCTTCTTCCCTTCATGGATTAAGGGAGAATCGAAAATACAAATAAAATAGGCTTCAACACAAAAAGAGCATATACGCTCTTTTTTTTGCTGAAAGGAAAAAGGAATATTATGTTAATACAAGAAGAGCGATCGACTGAATAAAAAGGGGTGTCATCATGTTCCAGGAGAGTGTAACACTAAGTAATGAATAGTTAGAAAGAATGGATGACAGGCCCAAGAGTCTTACTAGTAATGGAAGGAATTACTGGACTCGTTCTATTAGGACTTGCTATAAACCTTACATTTGCTACACATTGAAACTTTTTTTAATTTTTTACGTTTAACACTAGAGAGGTGATTGCTAATGAAAGCAGTAGTATTTGATTTTGATGGATTGATTGTTGATACGGAGACAGTTTGGTACGAGACTTTTAAAGAGGTTTTAAATAACCATGGGTTAGAATTATCGGTCGAACAGTTTGCAAGAGTGATAGGAACCGATGATGCGGACTTATATTCTTATATTGAGAAAAACCTTCCTTCACCAGTAGAATCCGTTGTCATAAAAGATGAAGCCCATGAGCTTTTTACTGTAAAAATGGGTGAGCCTGCTTTGAGGGACGGAGTAGTGGATTATTTAATGGAGGCCAAGGAATTAGGTTTGAAAATTGGCTTAGCATCAAGCTCGAGCCGAGAGTGGGTTGAGAGCTACTTAAAAAAGCTGACTATTTTTCCGTATTTTGATGTGATTCGAACGAGGGATGATGTGTCTAGGGTTAAACCGGATCCTGAATTATATGTAAAAGCGGTTGAAGCATTAGGTGTTGCTGTGACGGATGCGTTTGCTTTTGAAGATTCTTTAAATGGACTAAAAGCGGCTAGAGCGGCTGGATTAAACTGCGTAGTTGTCCCTAATTCTGTTACAGCCCATTTAGAGTTCACAGGTTATTGCCTAAAATTATCTTCAATGGGAGACTTACGCTTAAAGCACGTATTGAATCTGATTAATCAAAAAGAAGTAGAAAAGGGGGATGCACTTGAACGAATATCAAATTAGACCTGGCGTAAAAGAAGATGAAGAATTCCTTTGGGAAATGTTATACCAAGCCATTTTTATTCCCGAAGGAGAACCTCGACCTTCGAGAGATATTTTGAGGGAACCACATATCGCTCAAGCCATGGAAGGCTGGGGACGTGAGGGGGACTCCGCATTGATTGCGATGGATTCCGACCATACTCCCATTGGTGCAGTATGGGTTCGCTTATTTAATGACACGAATAAGACCTATGGCTATGTGGATGAAAAAACTCCTTTATTAGGAATGGCCCTTCTTCCTGAGCACAGAGGAAAAGGAATCGGCAAAGCGCTTCTCGGAGAGATGCTAAAAGTAACTAGAGAATCAGGATTTAGCGCGGTCTCTTTAAGCGTAGACCCCAACAATCCGGCTCTTCACCTCTATCAAAAGTTTGGCTTTAAACAGATAGGTGTAGACGGAACATCATGGGATATGGTAGTAAAGTTTTAAAATAATCGGTGTCAGGAACCATGTGAAATTTTCACATGGTTCCTGACACCTTTTTATTTTTATATTGGGCTTTTGAATGTTAGAAATATGCAATATAATGGGAGTAAGGATGTTCACGGAATTGTCAAAAATACATAGTGGTTTGTATTCCAATAGAGGAAAACTAATTTTAAGGAGGAAACAAATGTGATTAGAGCGGCAGTAGCGGGAGTAATTGGTTTTGTTTTAATTTTTATTGAGTCGATGATCGTGATGAAGTTAAAAGGGTATGAAACCATTGAATTTGGCGGCTTAGCCCCTTTTATTAACGTTTGGGCAATGAATTTCTTTTTTGTCTTTGCTATCCTTACACAAGTAACGAACTGGTACGAGAACAAAGTAAATGTTGAAAGTGAAGAACAGCAATATTAATACAAAAAGCGTCTCATTCAGGAATATCGTGAACGAGGCGCTTTTATTTTTTTTTAGCTGTTTCAAATAATTAATTTAATAGTTTCTGAGCTTTCAATTTTACCTATTCCCTTTTATGGTCCATTTTTATTAAAATGAAAATAAAGAATTTTCAGTAAAGGGATGGTTTTATGAAGCAGAGTGATGGTTTGGATTCATTTCCATATCCATTTAAAGAAGATGTATATCGCTATTCTAATAACTCAGTACCAATGAATCATCCGATTAGTATTGAGATTACCCAAAGTTATCCAGAGGAAATCGAGCTTAAGCGTGAACTTCTTACAGCCCACCCTGAACGTTGTTTTCAATCCCTGCGGCATACGATAAAAGGTCAGTGGGAAATCCTAGATTTAGTGATGGAGCATCTAGGAACCCATTATCCAGACAAATTTGGATTAGATAAAAAAGGTGATAACTGGACGTTTACTAATCACCTTTTACAAGAAAAGCAAAGCTTCATTTTTGGAGATGAGTCCACTTTACCATGTGAGCCGCTTAACTATATTGGCAGACATGTCCAAGAAGACTTGATCTTTATGATGCAGCGAGATAACGATTTATTTCTAGATGCTGGCCAGCTCTGTTTCCCTGCCAATTGGTCTTTGGCCTTCGATTTGGGAATGAACTTTAAAGAGATTCATCAGCCGATCCCGGGCTTTAAAGACGAAGAACTTGATGAACGGATTCTTCAATTCTTACTGAAGCTGGAACCAGGGAATCCATGGTGGCGTAAAAACTGGTCCTTAATGGCTGGGAACCGACTAGATACCTCCCTTGAAACCTTTGATGTTTGGGGAAAGGGGAGAAAACAAGTTACAAAGGAAAATGCAGGGGAGTTTGTTCATCTCCGTGTGGAGGTCCAGAAATTATTCCGTTTGCCTCGAACAGGAGGAATTCTTTTTACCATCCATACCCACCTACTTCCTTTGGAAAAATTAGAAGCTAAACCTGAATGGCTAAATCAGTTCTATCAAATCCTTCAGGAATTGCCGCCTTATATAGTCGAGTATAAAGGGCTCTCCCTATTCAGGGGTGCAGTCCTAGAGTATTTAAGAGAACAGGTGGAAAGTAGGAAAGCTTTGTGAGCGGGAATATAACACTTGTACCTGGAAAGCGCCACTATTTATTTTGTGCGGATGAAGAGGGCATAAAGTTGTTACAGCCATTGATAGATGTTGTTAAAGATGGAAATATAAGCTACGAGATTCAGATAGTTAAAGATAATTGGAATCCCATCCTTTCTTCAGAATGGCTCAGAGTGCAGAAAATGGGGAGCTTCCTCTATGCCACAGCAGAGTGGAATGTTTTAAAAAAATTGAAACAGCTGGCTGAGGATGCGGGATTTTCGGAAGAGGAGGCACAGTATATAGGCTATGGAAAAGAGCAGATTAAGGTTTTTTGCTGCAGGTGTCATGGAATCTCTGTTTTGGAAAAGGGCCAGCCTGAACGAAACTGTGATCATTGTGGGTTATTACTGGAGGTTTCTGATCATTACTCTCAACTTCGCGATGCCTTTCTTGGGTATGTCGCGAAACTATGAAAGAAGAGGCTGTTATGCTTAAAGAAAAAACAATTCCTGTCTATGTGAAATCCATCATTCAAGAAACCCCACAGGTGAAACGTTTTACACTGGCCCCAGTGGAAGAGACTTCGTTACCAGCCTTTAGTGCAGGTTCACATATAACTACATATATCGATGGAAAGGAAAGAAATTATTCGTTAACAAATCATCCAGATACAATGGACAGCTATCAGATTGCCATCCGCTTAAGTGAAACCTCCACTGGAGGCTCACTTTATTGGCATCACGAGGTAAAAGTAGGGGATACGGTTAGGGTCAGTTATCCTAGGAACCATTTTCCATTAAGCTTTAAGGCAAAGCATCATGTGTTTTATGCAGCAGGAATTGGTGTAACGCCCTTTATTTCTATGATGCTGGAGCTAAAGGATCAAGGGTCTTCGTTTGAACTGCACTATGCAGCAAGATCAAAAGAGCTTTGCGCCTTTTATGATTTTTTACAGGCTAATTTCCCACATCAATCTCATTTTTATTTTTCAAAAGGAAATGAGGCGAAGCGACTGCAGGAAACCACACTTTTGGAGCATCGAATTGGAACACATGTCTATTTCTGTGGGCCGGATTCATTTATGACAGACTTAACAGAAGCAGCGGTTCGATTTGATTATCCGAGGTCGAGCATCCATCATGAACGGTTTGCACCACCCCGACCTAAGAATGCCGCATCCTTTCAAGCTCAACTCACTCGTGGAGAAGTGATTCATGTTGAAAAAGACCAGACATTTTTGGATGCCTTGTTAGAAGCAGGAATTCAAGCACCCTTTTCTTGTCGGGTGGGACGCTGCGGAACCTGCGAATTGAAAGTTTTTGATGGTATAGTCGATCATTATGATTCTTTTTTAAGTGAAGAACAAAAGAGTGCCCAAAATGTGATATTGACCTGTGTATCAAGAGCTAAATCAGGAAAATTAGTGATAGATTTTTAAATGAAGACTGTGTAAAAGAAGAGTGTAGATTTTTACACCCTGTTGATTGGAGCGGAAGGCACGAAGACTCCTGTGGGAGTATGGTTCAGGGGAGACCCCGCAGGCGCAAGCGCCGAGGAGGCTCGCCGAAACACCCACGGAAAGCGAAGTGCCTGGAGCGGAAATCAACAGGCAATTTTAACAAAGCCTAAATGGAAATACACAAAAAGGACACTTTCGTTCATAGTGTCCTTTTTGTGTATTTAGAAATATAATTTGTTAAACCGTTGCTTTAACAGTTTTATTACCTTTAAAAACAGTTTTGCGAATAAATGGAATTACCCAGCGGTCAAGACCGATGCGGCCTGCATTGTAACCAGAAAATAAGATGATCGCTCCAATGAAAAGGTCTGTTGGAATATGAGATACAGTTCCAGCTAAGAAGAAAGAGAAATTCATCACAAGACCAAAGAACATAGCAGCAGTTGTTAAGCATCCAAGAAGAAGTCCAAGACCTATTAAAAATTCACCGAGTGGAACAATTGTATTAAAGATATCAACGTTTGGAAGAGCAAAATGTTTTAAGAAGTCCACATACCATCCATAAACCAAAGCGCCATCTGGTCCTTTTACCGGATTAGCAATCGCTCCCTTTAAATAACCAGAAGCATCAAAACCGTCGGCTAACTTGTGGAAACCAGCTGTTATCCAAGAGTAACCGATATATAAGCGAAGAACTGTCAAAATTCCTGCAGCAACTTTGTTTTCTCTTAACCAATTTACTAGCATGTGAAACACTCCTTGTTAATAAGTTTTATATATTAAGTACATTGTTAATATATCATATTTGTTTCGAATTAAGGGTAATTTGTTCAGTCTTTCACATATTTGTAATAAAGTTTTGAACACTTTTTTAACAACTTTATAGATGAAATATTTTTTCCAAAAAAATGAAAAACCTATTGATAAAACTAATAATATTAGTTAAAATAAAACTAATGATATTAGTTAAAAGGGGATGGCGAAATGAGAATTATTAAAAACGGATACCTGTATCAAGTTACGTTTATGGCCAATTTTTTTCCAGTCAATTGCTATTTAGTGGAGGAAGAGGAAGGATTAACGTTGATTGATGCGGCACTTGGTTTCTGTGCAAAGGGGATTCTTCAGGCTGCTGAGAAAATCGGGAAACCCATTACAAAGATTATATTGACGCATGCACATGAGGACCATGTCGGAGCATTGGATGCAATTAAAGAAAGGCTGGCTGAGGTACCGGTTTATATCTCCATACGCGATCATCGATTAATGAATGGCGACCGCACGCTTGATTCACACGAAGAAGCCACACCGATAAAAGGTGGAGTTCCAAAGAAGTTGAAGACAAGAGCAAATGTATTATTGAAGGAAGGGGACCTGATTGGGTCACTTACAGCAATCGAAACTCCAGGCCATACACCGGGATCTTTATCTTTTTTAGACTTACGGACTAAGGCAGTAATTGCAGGGGATGCTTTCCAAACAAGAGGTGGAGTGGCAGTGGCAGGAGATATAAAACCATTGTTCCCATTCCCTGCCTTTGGTACATGGAGTAAGCGGACGGCACTTGCCAGTGCAAAGAAATTAGTGAGTTACGAACCAACTCTTCTTGCAGTTGGGCACGGAGAAATGGTAGAAAATCCTGTACCAGTTATGGAACGGGCCATTCAACATTTAGAGCAGAAGATCGGATAGGAGAGCAGATACGATGTCACCAAGACCAAAAGTAGCACTGGACTTAACAACGATACTTGAAGCAGCAGGGAAGCTGGCGGATCAACAGGGAATGCAAGAGGTTACACTTGCAAACCTGGCTAAAAAGCTAAATATCCGCCCTCCTTCCTTATATAATCACTTTGAGGGTTTACCGGGCCTTAGGAAGCAATTAGCCATTTATGGCATTGACCGGCTGTATGCGGAAATGGCTCATGCGGCGATTGGGGTGTCAGGCACCGAAGCGGTACTAGCCATGAGCCAGGCATATGTAAATTTTGCGCGGATGCACCCTGGCGTTTATGAGGCAACCCTACTCGCACCTGATCCAGAAGATGTGGAGGTGCAGCAAGCAGGAGCAAAAATAGTGGAGCTTTCAGTAAGGGTATTAAGTGCCTATCGTTTAGAGGAAGATCGGGCTTTGCATGCCGTAAGAGGATTGCGCAGTATTTTACATGGTTTTTCTTCCCTAGAGCAAAAAGGTGGATTTAAACTTTCTTTGGATTTGGATGAAAGCTTGTTAATGATTATTCAAGCATTTCTTGCCGGAATGGAAAAAGGTTCCTAAATGGATAGTGATAGGACAGCCCAGTATCCTCTGTTATAATAGGATTAACATTAGAATGGAAAAAGGATGATCATTTTGCATAGTTTAGAAAAGCTTGGGTTGCTTGTGGACGTTGAAACAACAGGTTTAGGTCCTACCAAGGATGAGGTTATTGAATTAGCCTTGAAGCTGTTTTCTTATCGAACGGATTCAGGGGAGATTATCGATATTATTGAAGAGGACTCTTTTTTACGTGAACCGCTTTCTCGTTCTGCAAGGAATAATTATGATACTGCGTATCGTGTTCACGGAATTCCTTATGAGTTAGTAAAAGGAAAAACCTTTCTTGATGGGAAAATAAAAACGTACTTTCATCGTGCAGACTCTGTATTTGCCCATAATGCTTCTTTTGACCGGAGCTTTCTTTATCATATGTATCCAGAGGTTAATGATCTGAAGTGGTATTGTACGATGAGAGGGGTACCATGGAAAAATTATGGTTTTTCAAACGGCAAACTTCTGACTTTATTGCAAGCACATGACATTACAGAGTATCAAACACATAGGGCACTAGATGATATTACATACTTGATGGATTTGCTAAAGAAAACAAGTCCGAAAGGGAACCTCTATCTCCAAGAAGTGCTTGAAAAGGGACCGATGAAAAAATATCAACCAGCTGCTACACGAACTAAATTAGGCTAAAAAAACTAATCAAACGTTTGATTAGTTTTTTTGTAGCCTATTTGTCATAGATTAACTTGAAACTCCCGGGTATTAGTGTAAAATTACACTAAAAAGTAAAGTGGTGAATTAAATTACGGGAGGTTGTTGGTTTATGAAACGCTTTGCAATGGGTATCATTCTTGTCTGTATATATGGTTTTCCTTATGCATTTTTCTCGATGTATCAAGATTACACCAAGGGATCAATGGTTGGATAAGGTTTCATGATAATAATGATTCTTTTGTTAGGTTTTTGTGCAAGGTTTTCTAATCGACCTGCTGTCCTTATTGCTGGGAATCTCCTATCATTTGCCGTTTCCTATTATTATACTAAAACCCTAATCGGAACCGGAGAGGGATACTTCAAGCCGCTTTCGCCAGACACCCTGCTACTCATAGTAAGTATTTTAAACCTTATTCCTCAAGGAATCGGACTGAGACTCTTTCGGAATCATACAAAAGAGTGAAAAACGGTTGGAAGATTTCCAGTCTATTTTATTTGAGTGCTCCGACATAGTTTGATTGAGGGCGGTAGATAGTATTGTTTTCTGCCTGTTCTAGGATATGAGCTGTCCATCCCACCATTCTGCTTGCGGTAAAGGTTGGGGTGAAAAGCTCTGCTTCCATGTTTATGGCTTTCATGATGGCGGCAGCGTAAAACTCCACGTTTGTATAAACGGAACGCCCCGGTTTGATTTCAGCCAATACCTTCACCGCGGTTTCTTCTACCTTCATCGCTAGGTCCAACCAGTCATCTTTACCAACAAGCTCTAAGAGTTTACTCTTTAAGGAAATAGCTCGCGGATCATGAGTTTTATAAACTCTGTGTCCGAACCCCATCAATTTTTCTCCTTTAGTTAACTTCTCCTTTAACACACTTTCAGGATCACCAACTAAAGCTATTTCATTTAGAAGCTCAATGACTCCTGACGGGGCACCACCATGAAGCGGTCCTTTCATCGTACCTATTGCAGAAGTGACGGCTGATACGATATCTGATTCCGTTGAAGCTGTCACTCTCGCTGAAAAAGTAGAAGCATTCATACCATGTTCAAGAGTTAAAATCATATAGGTCTCAAGAGATTCCACATGTGCAGCTAGTGGAAGGTGTCCAGAAAGCATATAAAGATAATTTTCCACATGATCTAAATCCATCCGCGGAGGAACAAACGTGTTACCTTCGAGCTTTCGTTTCCGGTAGGCAATAATTGTCGGAACAAGAGAGGTTAATCTTATTGCCTGTGGTAGAGTGGGCTTCCAGGTATAATCAGAATTACCGCCTTCTGCTGAAATTGCCGTCCGAATGACACTCATCATATCCATGGAAGGTGGCAGCAGATCAATTATTTGCCTAATATTGTCTTGGAGAACCCGTTCATTTCTCATCCTATCTTTCAAAATTCCTAGCTGTTCGGCATTGGGGAATTCCCCGTACCAAAGGAGGTAGGCCGTTTCCTCGAAGGAGTATTTTTGTGTAAGACTCCTGATTTCATATCCCCTATAAATGAGTTGACCATTTTCTCCATCTATATGACTAATGGCTGTATCCGCAGCAACAATTCCTTTCAAACCTTTGTGCAACATCCAATCACTCCTTCTTCCCTTTGATTACTATATTCTATAAAATAAACATAATTAAGAATATTGAATAATTTTAAAGTAATTGATTACTATTTTTAATAAGGAGCAGTGGGTATGGAGTTTCAGTGGCTTAATACATTTGTTACGGCAGCAGATTGTGGGAATTTTAGAAGAACGGCAGAACTATTATTCATTTCACAACCTTCTGTAACGGTTCATATAAAACAGCTGGAAAAAGAGCTGGGTATTCTTTTATTTCATCGAGAGGGAAGAAAAATTAAACTGACCGAGGAAGGTAAACGATATTTGATTCACGCGAAGAGATTGCTGGAGGTTTATCAGCATGGTCTCGAGGATTTGAATACCTTTACTCAAGGATACACAAGGAAGTTAACACTTGGTATATCACCTCTAATCGCTGATACGATTTTACCTTACGTATTAAAAAGCTATACAAAGCAGTATCCAGAAGTGGAGATTTCTGTCAAAATTATTGAATCTGTTGAAATTGAACAGGCTGTCTTAAAGGAAGAAGTAGATTTGGGGCTGTCTTGTTTGAACAGTACAAATCAGAGTTTGATTTGTAAGCTTTTAGCTAAAGATAACGTAATATTAGTTGCCCCACACGATGGGAGAGACTCAGAATCAGCACCTCCCTTAGATGAAGAAGAAGTGTTAACAACCAATTATCTGTTAACTCACAATCATCCAGGTTATTGGGATCTTCTTTCAAGAGTGGTAAAAAGTAAGTATCCAAGTGTTCGAATGATGAAGGTGTCACAGGTGCACATTACCAAAAGGTTTATTATTGAGGGGTTAGGAGTGTCCTTCCTGCCAACCTCTACTGTGAGAAGAGAGTTATTAGAAGGCAGATTGATTGAAGTACATTGTGAATCTATCAAATTGCCTGAAGCTAACACCCACGCGATTATGAAATATGAACATTCAAAACAAATAGAGTTTCTCAAGTTTATTTCCAACTTTAGATGGTAGTGATAAAATATTTTAAAAAAACATCGAGGTAATACATAAATGAGACTTTTAACTTTAAATTGCCATTCATGGCATGAGGAAAATCAATTAGAAAAGATAAAATACTTGGCACAAACCATTAAGGAAAAATCATATGATGTCATTGCATTGCAAGAGGTAAGTCAAGGACTTGAAGCGGAGTATGTGGACGGGAAAGTTAAGAAAAACAATTATGTATATGTTTTGTTACAAGAGTTAGAAAAGCTGGATGTCGCTGAATATTTCTTAGTGTGGGATGTATCCCACTATATTAAAAATGGCACCTATGAGGAAGGCGTTGCCATTCTAACGAAGCATCCAATCGTTAAGGAGCACTCATTCTTCGTTTCCGACAGTGTAGATTACGCTACTAACTGGAAAACACGTAGAATTGTTGGAGCAACCATTTCCTACAATAACAAATTACTAACCTTTTATTCCTGTCATATGGGGTGGTGGCACGATGAAGAGGAACCCTTTAAAGGGCAAGTGGACAAGCTGCTGCAGCAAATAAATTTGGATCAGACCGTTTATCTCATGGGTGATTTTAATAACGATGCTTCTCTAAAGGAAGAGGGTTATGAGTATTTGATCAACCATTGTCTTTATGATACATACCAAATGACGGATGATAAAGATGAAGGAATTACCGTCAAAGGGAAAATTGCAGGTTGGAGCAACAACAAGCAAGATTTACGAATTGATTTAATTTTAGCTAATAAGCCTGTTCAGGTAGACTATTCAAAGGTAATCTTTAATAATGTCAATAGAATGGTTGTATCTGACCATTTTGGTGTAGAAGTTAACTTATCCGAAGAATTCTAAACAAACAAATGAAAAAAAGGCAGTTTTCGCGAAGTTTGGCGTTATTAATATTAGAATTCATCAACCCTGTCAGAAGTTGGCTCATGTTCTGACAGAGTTGACCAAAAATTTATCAACCTTGTCAGAAGTTACTTTTAAATTAGGAACAAAAATTGACAGAGAGCAACAACGTATAAGAAAAGAGCTAAAAAAAAGACTCCAACTGTATCTTATCGATGCAAGTTGAGTCTTTTTTTGTTAAAGCATAAAAAGATCTAATGTCTGCCTTCAGTGAAAATTTGGAAGGTAACACCGAACTTGTCTGTTACAATCCCGTAGGCTGGGCTGAAGAAGGTTTCTTGTAATGGCATACCCACTTGACCATCTTCCGTCAATGCTTCAAAAAACTTCTTGGCTTTTTCTGCATCGTTCGTGCTAATGCAGATAGTGACTTGTGTTCCAATTTGATGGGGCTGACCTGGGAACGTATCAGACAGCATTACTTCCGTTTCCCCTACTTTGATCGTTGCATGGCTAATACGATCCTTTGCTTCAGAAGGCAGAGGGAATTCAGGATTTTCAGGCATTTCACCGAAACTTTGACTAAAAAGAACCTGTGCATCTAAAGCCTTTTCGTAAAACTGAATGGCTTCTTTCGCATTTCCGTCCATGACTAAATAGGGAATTAATCTTACTGTCATTTAACACCAGCTCCTTGGGTTATTATGTATGGTCAAATATATAAACATAGCTTCTATTATTGCCCATAATTAAATTACAAGACAAAGAACATTTGTTCGCAAATGAAAATTTCAAATATATTATTATTTATCTTGCCTCCTATACGCCCCGGGAGCTATTCCATACCTTTTTTGAAATACTCTATGAAAATATGGGTAGGATCCGAAACCGCAATCCTCGGCAATTTGCTCAAGTGTCATCGTGGTGTATTTCATTCGCTCCATCGCAGCAGACAAACGGACTTCGAGGGCGTACTCAATCATTGTTTTTCCAACACTGCTTTTAAACAAATGAACTGAGCGAGAAACGCTAAGACCAGCGTGCTTCGCCACTTCTTCTACTTTAAAGGAGGTTGTTGCATGCTCTTCAATAAAGCGCATCATTCGTGTAACTGTATAGGGCCTATTAAAGGAGGGAGCCGTTTCATTAACTGCTCGTTCTAAGGATAAACAAAGTGCTCTGAGTAGGTATTCAGAAAGCTCCTTATTTTCCTCAGATGACGGCCGGCGTTCCTCCACACTTAGATGACGCCAGAGAGCCATTGTTTTTTCGTCCAAATCTATTTTAGAGATCGTAAGCTTTGCCGAACGTTCCCACCATTCATCCACCCAGTCCCCTTTGCATGATAAATGGTAATCCGCGCTGCTTTGGCCGGCCTCAACTAATAACTCATAATAATCACCTGGTTGAATAATCAAAAGGTCACCCTTTTCAAGAGTCCTTCGTTTTCCTTTTACGACTACTTCACAGAAACCTTCCGTTTGTAGTCGAAAAAGGTATCCAGGAAATCCCGATTTATGCTGAGAATAATACCCTTGTGTATGGTAGGAATATCCGCAGAAATAGATCTTCAAGCTCATCGTTCCACTCCTTAAAAAAACAAATAGCAAAATAGTAGATGTTTTGATTATATCGTTAATGTTTATTTTAAGGTACATCATATATGATGGTATCAAATAAGTAATATAATAGCTGGCAGAAATGAGGGATAAGATTGACAATAACTATACCAATTGCTGTCCAAATGTACACCTTAAGGGAAGAATCTGAAGTGGATTTTGTTGGTACTTTAAGGAAAGTGGCAGAGCTTGGATTCAACGGGGTGGAATTTGCTGGATACGGTGGATTACCAGTTCGAGAAGTAAAAAAGGTCTTGGATGAATTGGGGCTTCAAGCTGCAGCAAGCCATGTGCCTCTTGAGGACTTAGAGTCGAATTTGGAACAAGTAATAGAAGACCAAAAACTACTAGGTAGCAAATATGTTGTCTGTCCTTACCTCCTACCCGAACGTCGGACAGAAAAAGATTATCATGCATTAATTCTTCTTTTAGAGCAAGCGGGTGAAAAGTGTCGTCAAGAAGGCATTACTCTTTGCTATCATAACCACGATTTTGAATTAGAACGACTCTCTGACGGAAGGACAGCGTTAGAATCCATATTTGAAGATACTAATGCCGCAAACGTGAAGGCAGAACTAGATGTTTATTGGCTGACCAAAGCTGGTGAAAAGCCAGTGGCGTGGATGAACCGATACAGAAATCGTACTCCTCTCATCCATTTAAAAGATATGACAACAGATGAGGAACAATATTTTTCTGAACTTGGAACAGGTGGGGTTGATATTGAAAGCGCACTCAATTTAGGAGTGGACGCTGGTGTAGACTGGTGGATCATCGAGCAGGATTTCAGCCGCCGGACCCCGTTTGAAAGCATTGAAATAAGTCTAAATTACTTAAAAGAAAAGCTGACGTCTAAATAATTTATTTTTATAAAAGTAAAAAGGAGTCGTTATAGATGTTAAACGTAACAGTATGGAATGAAAACCGACATGAACAGAAAAACCCTGTGGTTAGAGATATTTACCCAAATGGAATTCACGGTGCAATTGCCGCATTTCTTGAAGCGGAAGGTTTCAACACTAGAACAGCTACATTAGATGAACCTGAGCATGGCTTAACAGATGAAGTACTGGCAAATACAGATGTGTTAGTTTGGTGGGGACATCTCGCACACGGCGAAGTAAAAGATGAAATTGTGCAAAAGGTGCAGCATCGCGTCCTTGATGGCATGGGACTCATTGTTCTCCACTCTGGCCATTTTTCAAAAATCTTTAAAACATTAATGGGAACAAGCTGCGATCTGAAATGGAGGGAAGCAGATGAAAAGGAACGGCTCTGGGTTGTAAGTCCAAGCCATCCTATCACAGAAGGAATCTCAGAATATATCGAACTTGAAAAAGAAGAAATGTACGGAGAGCACTTTGATATCCCGCAGCCAGATGAGCTGATTTTTACCAGTTGGTTTGAAGGTGGAGAAGTATTCCGCAGCGGCTGTACGTATAAGCGCGGAAACGGTAAGGTTTTCTACTTCCGTCCAGGACATGAAACCTATCCGACTTATCATAACAAAGAAATTCAGCGTGTCATTAGCAATGCGGTTAAATGGGCTAAGCCAGTGAAACGCGAACGTCCAGTTTACGGAAATGCCAAGCCATTAGAAGTGATTAAAGGAGGAAAATAATCATGGGAAAATTACGTGTAGCTGTCATCGGATGCGGCAGTATTGCCCAGCATCGTCATTTACCTGAATATAAAGCAAATAAAAACGTAGAACTTGTTGCGGTATGTGATATCAATGAAGAGCGTGCGATAGAAGTGGCGGAGAAATTTGGAGCTAAAGCTTATACGAGTTATGAAGAGTTATTGAATGCCGGCGGAGTAGACGCTGTTAGTGTTTGTACACCAAACTACCTTCATGCGTCAATCTCCATTGCTGCTTTAAAGGCCGGGGTTCATGTCCTTTGTGAAAAGCCTATGGCTACTTCAAAACAAGAAGCAGAAGCTATGATTGCCGCTGCTAAGGAAAGCGGCAATAAGCTAATGATTGCTCATAATCAACGCTTTGTACCGTCACATCAAAAAGCACGTAAGCTCATTGAAAGTGGAGAAATCGGGCGTATTTATAGCTTCCGTACAGCATTTGGACACGGTGGTCCTGAAGGTTGGAGTGTGGACGGAAAAGAAAGCTGGTTTTTCCAAAAGGAAAAAGCATTTGTTGGAGCGATGGGCGATCTAGGTGTGCATAAAACGGATTTACTGCGTTATCTACTAGGGGAAGAGATTATTGAAGTGGGTTCTTTCGTAGAAACAAGTGCGAAGGAATTTGCGGATGTGGATGACAATGCGGTTTGTATTTTAAAAACGGAAAGCGGGATCATCGGAACGCTTGCTGCCAGTTGGGCTTATGTAAGCAAAGAAGATAATTCGACGATTATTTATGGTGAAAAAGCGATTCTTCGTTTAGAGGATGACCCGGTTAACTCGCTAGTTGTTCAATATAAGAATGGTGAGGTGGTCAATTACCAGTTGGGTAGGATCCAGTCAAATGAAGATGGCGGTCAAAACAACTCGCGTGTAATTGATCTATTTGTTAATGCTGTTGTGAACAATCAAGAGCCTCCTGTACCTGGTGAGGAAGGCATGAAGTCTTTAAATGTCATCTTGGCTGCGCTCGAGTCAAATGAAACGAAACAGATTGTAAGAGTGAGAGAACGATGAAAAAACTACGAATTGGCATTATAGGGGTTGGCGGTATAGCACAGGGCCGTCATATCCCTGCTTTTTTACAGCTTAGTGACGTATGTGAAATAACAGCTCTCAGTGATGTAAATGTGGACCGTGCAAAAGAAACCGCTGAAAAACATCAATTTCCTCATGTGTGTGAGAACTATCAGGACCTTTTTTCAGAAGTAGATGCCGTTTGTATTTGTACACCAAATAAATTTCATGCGGAGATTTCCATTGCTGCATTCGAAGCAGGTGTTCATGTTCTATGTGAAAAGCCGATGGCACTAAGTGCGGAGGAATGTGAAGCAATGAATTCTGCTTCAAAAAAAGCGGATAAGGTTCTAGCGATCGCTTATCATTATCGTTTCATGAAGGAAGCTCAGGCAGCAAAGAAGGCCATGCTAGAGGTAGGTACACCACTTGTAGTCAGAGTTCAGGCTTTAAGACGCAGGAAAGTGCCGGGCTGGGGTGTGTTTACGAATAAAGATCTTCAAGGAGGCGGAAGTCTGATTGACTATGGCTGTCACCTCCTCGATCTCGCTTTATGGCTAATGGGAAATCCCAAACAAACAATGGTGTCAGGCACCACATATAACACGTTAAGTAAAATGCCGAATCAAGTGAATCAATGGGGCGAGTTTAATCATGAAACGTTTGATGTCGATGACCATGTCACAGCGTATGCTCAGTTTGAAAATGGTGCTTCGATGCTATTTGAAACTTCATGGGCGGCAAACATCAATGACGACAAGGAACATCTAAGCATCTCTGGAGTGGATGGCGGATTAAGTGTGTTTCCATTTGAGCTTTATACCACTAAAAATGGCATGCTGCTAAATAGCCAAGCTGCTTGGATTCCAGGTGAAGAGAATCTTGGACTGCCACAGGCAAAAAACTTTATCCAAGCATGTCTGGGATTGGAAGAATTGGTTGTCAAGCCAGAGGAGGCGCTTCAAGTTTCTCAAATTATTGATCGAATCTATGAAAGTAGTGAATCTTTTAGAGAGGGGATTTCCCAATGAAACTAGGTGTATTTACCGTATTATTTGCTGAAAAATCGTTCGAGGATATGCTTGATACCGTAAAAAAGGCAGGCCTTCATGCCGTTGAAATAGGAACTGGGTGCTACCCAGGAAACAGCCATTGCGATTTAGACCCGTTATTAGAAAGTGAAGAAGCACGGAAGGCATATATCGGAAAAGTCGAAGAGCGAGGGTTAACGATAAGTGCCTTTAGCTGTCACGGAAACCCTATCTCTCCTGAGAAAGAATTCGCGAAGCAGTCTCACGAGACACTTTTAAAAACAATTAAACTAGCATCCTTGTTAGGAGTTCCAGTGGTAAACTGTTTCTCTGGTACTGCAGGCGACCATGAAGAAGCCAAGTTTCCTAATTGGCCGGTGACTCCTTGGCCTAACGAATATGGAGACGTGTTAAAGTGGCAATGGGAAGAAAAGTTGATTCCATACTGGAAGGAAGTAGGCCAGTATGCGAAGGAACATCAGGTGAAAATTGGCCTCGAGCTTCATGGCGGCTTTTTAGTTCATACTCCATACACGCTGTTGAAGTTGCGCGAAGAAACCTGTGATGCGATTGGGGCCAACTTGGATCCAAGTCATTTATGGTGGCAGGGAATCGATCCTGTGGCTGCGATTAAAATTTTAGCAAAAGAAAATGCCATCCATCATTTCCATGCGAAAGATACGTATATTGACCAAGAAAATGTAAATATGTATGGTTTAACAGATATGCAGCCATATGGGGAAGTGCGTTCACGTGCATGGAGTTTTCGTTCCGTAGGATGTGGCCATAGTTTGAAGGAATGGTCTGACATGATGAGTGCACTCCGCACCTATGGCTACGATTATGTGGTCAGCATTGAACATGAGGATCCTATCATGTCCATTGAAGAAGGCTTTAAGCGAGCAGTTGTGAATTTAAAATCTGTTCTAATTGAAGAGCCTGTTTCACAAATGTGGTGGGTATAAGTATATGAGTAATAGAAAAAGCAGTCGGGCAATACTCCGACTGCTTATTTCATGTTACCTATTTTTTTGATGTAAGGTATCTCTCGTTAATAATTTTTTTATGATGAATGGCATGACCTGCAATTATGTAGCCGATGGCACGGGTAGTCACTTCCGTATTGTTGGCATTGCCTTTGTTGCCCCAGGCTTCAGCAGGCATGTTTTTAATTAAAGTAATCGTAGCCTTGCGTGTCGCTATAAAATCCTCAAGTATATCTTTGATAGATTGCTTGTTAATTTGAGAGCCTTCTACAAAATCATTTTCATTAAACCCCGCTAAAGCCGTTTGGTCACCGCGGCCAATACGAAGCAGGCGATAACTCATAATTCTTTCGGTATCTGTCATATGGCCGAGAACTTCTTTGATACTCCATTTAGTTGGGGCATAACGAAAATGCCCATCTTCATCCGAAATACCGTCAAAAAGTTCAATCGTACTTTTTAGATCCTCACTTAAAATCGCTAATAGGTCTCCTTCGGGAACCAGATTCACATAGGGTACATAATATTCAGGATACTCACTAGTTAAAGGACGTTGTAACATTTTTATCTCTCCCTCCAAATTGCGATCATCTACTACTACTTTATGCCTTTTTGCAAAGAAATACCAAATAAAAGCAACTCGAATTGGATTATTTTAGAAAATAAACACTTGTGCATAGAACTACTATGTATTATGATTTAAATATACATAGAGTTTCTATGCTTCTGAGGGGGAATAATTGTGAGTAAGAGTATAGTAATAATTATTGTGTTTATCCTTTTTATAAGTTCAATATTTTTATTGTCAAAACCACATTTTCCTCGTTCCTTTCATCATCAGTTTACGGAACATACCGACCTACATAATGAGAATATTAATGGATTCTATCTATTTGATGATATTCATTCAGATCGGTTTATTAGTTTTTATGGAGAACAGAAGCATAAAAGTAGAGACACAGAGACTTTTAGATATTACAAAATTCAGGATGGACTAGAGATTGCTACGAATGAACAGGGCGGTATTTTTCGCTTTATCGTAGAAAGCTCAGGGATACCTACCGCAAAAGGAATTGAAGTTGGGGATTCAATATCAAAAGCGAAAAAGGCTTATGGAGAGAATTTTTATGAACGTACTGAGCAAGGGGCAGATATACTAGGTTACGTAGATCAGAAGAACCATCAATCGATTGAATTTTGGTACGGGCAGAATGGTATTCTTTTTTACAGATTAGATGATAATTCTATGAATTAATTCAAAAAAGAGTCACTGCGTTTGCAGCAACTCTTTTTTTGTTTAGACGATTTTATCAAATCGAACACGCTTATTAATTACATACATCACTGGCATACCCACAGCCATAACCACAAATTCACCAACTGCGGTTGTTAACCAAGTGAACATAAATGGTAGGTCAAATGCTAAATGCAGCTCAAGAGCAATCAAAAACATCGTTAACGTGAAGACAAGTGTATTCACGATCATACGTGTCCATAAGCCTTTGATATATTTTGCAGAGGCAATCGTGATTAACAAGGCAATTACGGATTGACCGACACCGAAAATAAGGTCATAGGCCTTCATCGGTGAAAAGAACAAATTTGTTAAAAACACACCAAGAACAATTCCATAGATATATTTTTTGTTAAAAACAACTAGATGATTGAACATCTCGGAAACACGAAACTGAACTTGGGTAAATCCAAACGGCTGGATTAAAGCAGAGACTGCAATGTACAATGCTGCTACAATACCGTTTACGACAATTGTATTAATTTTCATATATAATTAGCTCCTTAGTTTTTTTGTGTGGGAGGTTCTCGAACCACATAACTTACAGGCAAATTAATATATTAATATAAATTGAATTACTCGTCAATTCCACGTGAAGTCCAAGGCTAATCTGTACATAAATTAAAAGGCCCATTTTTTGTGCCACGCTATTCAAAAATAATTACAGGAAATTTTTACATAAATATTAAAAATCCGTGCATGATAAAAAGAAAAAAAGGAATGGCGTATTATTATGAAACAAAATAAAATGTTTTTACTTGCAATGATGCTAATACCCTGGTTATCACTGCCACTCCTAGGAAAGCGGTCCTTCAAGAGATTTTACCCGGGTGCTTTGTTTATCTTCGTTTGGGTCATTTTTGAGAGTTATTTTTCGAAAAAGCGGCTATGGTGGAGATTTTATGAAAAACTCATTCCAAAAACAATGGGCGAACTTCCCTTTATGATAGGGCCATTTTTTGTGGGATCATTATGGATATTAAAATTCACATTCGGAAACTTTTTCCGATACTTACTATTGAACCTTATTCTTGACACCCTTTTTGCCTTTCCGGGGATGATTGCGTTAAGAAGAATGGGGATTGTTTCACTTGTTAGCATGAAGCACTATCAAATGGGGCTTTTATTTTTCATTAAATCAGTCATCATGTATGGATTCCAAAGTATAATTGAAAAATTGAGAAAGAAACCAAAATCGCTTATTCAGAAAATATTCACTAAATAAGCTGACTATTAAGTCGGCTTTTTCTGTGTTCGCAAATAAACTGGCTTTTTTCGCAAATAAACTGCTACTTTAAGAAAATAAACCATTCGTTATCGCAAATAAACTCATCAAAATCGCAAATAATAAATGATAAAATAATAGAATAAATGTTTTTCTACAGTAAGAGGCCCTAAAATATCAGAAAATAAAGGGGGAAAACATCATTCTGCACCATTTAGAGATCTATGTTTCGAATCTATCAAAAACAACTGAATTTTGGGGATGGTTTTTAACTGAATTAGGATATGAAAAGTATCAGAAATGGGATTCAGGTATTAGTTGGAAATACGGAGATACCTATCTTGTATTTGTGCAAGTGGAAAAGAGATTCATGGATGTCCCTTACCACCGTTCAAGGGTTGGTTTAAATCATCTTGCATTTCATGCAGAATCCAAAGAGCAAGTAGACTGGATGACTGATCAATTGAAGGAAAAAGGTATACCTATTTTGTATCAGGATCGACACCCGTTCGCAGGGGGAGATTCACATTATGCAGTATTCTTTGAAGACCCTGATCGAATAAAAGTGGAATTAGTTGCGCCTAAAGTGGACAAAGACTCTTCTGGAAATTGATGTAATTTTATCTATTCCGTGATGTAAATCACAAAATACCATTCAAGAAAGCTTTATAATTATCTGAAATAGGGGAAAAATAAAGGATGGATGGTGAAGGAATTGGATTATAACTTTAAATCTCTATATAGTGAAATTGGTGGACAAGAGACCATTGACAAACTAGTTAATGCCTTTTATCCACGAGTATATGCAGACCCGGAATTAAGACCTTTATTTGAAGGGGACATGGAAGAAATTAAGCGAAAGCAGAGAATGTTTCTTCCACAATTTTTAGGAGGTCCTGCTTTATACAGCCAGGAATTTGGACCACCTGCCATGAGAGAACGGCATTTACCATTTGAAGTAACCCCAAGAAGAGCAGTCTGTTGGCTACGCTGTATGAGAGAAGCCTTTCAGGAAATTGGACTCGATCAAAACCCAGCAGGACTAGCCTTTTATGATCGTTTAACGCAGGTTGCTGGCATAATGGTAAACAGTCCTGACCGCGACTAATTAATTTGCGAATTAACAAAAATCCTTACCTGTACTTAACCAGGGTGAGGATTTTTTATATTATTGGCTATGTTAAAGAACATTGTTGATTTTTACACCCTGTTGATTGGAGCGGAAGGCACGAAGACTCCTATGGGAGTATGGTTCAGGGGAGACCCCGCAGGCGCTTGCGCCGAAACACCCACGAACCGCTCGTGCCTGGAGCGGAAATTAACAGGCAAGTTCAATGAAGAGTAATAGTAAAAATTAACCCCTTTCATTTTTTATGGTATAGTGTGGTTGTTTATAGTGAGGAGGATTCCAATTGAAAACAAATGACCAATGGTGGAAGAAAAGCGTTGTTTATCAAATATACCCAAGAAGCTTTATGGATTCGAATGGAGATGGAATCGGCGACATCCAAGGGATTATTCAAAAACTGGATTACTTGAAGTTGCTTGGTGTGGATGTCATCTGGTTAAGCCCTGTGTACGATTCACCGAATGATGATAATGGCTATGATATCCGTGATTATCAAAAAATCATGGAAGAGTTCGGCACCATGGCCGATTTTGACCAGATGCTTGAAGAAGTACATAAACGTGACATGAAATTAGTCATGGACCTCGTTGTTAACCACACATCTGATGAGCATGAATGGTTTGTTCAATCGAAACAATCGAAAGACAATCCATACCGCGACTATTATATCTGGCGTGAGGGTAAAGACGGGAAAGAACCGAACAATTGGGGATCATTTTTCAGCGGTCCTGCATGGGATTATGATGAAGCCACCAAGGAATATTACTTGCATTTATTTGCGAAAAAACAACCTGATCTTAACTGGGAACATCCAGCCTTACGTGAGGAAGTTTACCGCATGATGAGATTTTGGCTTGATAAAGGAATCGATGGCTTCCGAATGGACGTAATCAATATGATTTCAAAACAGCCAGGTTTACCTGATGGTGTGCAAGGGGAAGGTCAATTCTATGGTGATGGCAGCCCTTTTTACATGAATGGTCCTAGAATTCATGAATTTCTAAAGGAAATGAATCAGGAAGTTTTAACGCATTATCCGATTATGACGGTGGGGGAAATGCCTGGAACCACACCAGAAGATGCCATTCTTTATACCAATCCTGAACGAAATGAAGTTAATATGATCTTTACGTTCGAGCATATGGATTTAGATAGTGCCCCCGGTGGTAAGTGGAACTTAAAACCGCTCAATCTCGTGGACTTAAAGGAAAACTTAGCAAAGTGGCAAGTAGGACTTCATAACAAAGGTTGGAACAGTTTATATTGGAATAACCATGATCAGCCAAGGATTGTCTCTCGTTTTGGTAATGACCAGGAATACCGCGTGGAGTCAGCAAAAATGTTAGCAGCCTGTCTTCATTTCATGCAAGGGACCCCATATATTTATCAAGGTGAAGAAATCGGTATGACGAATGTGAAGTTTGATTCCTTAGATGATTACCGTGATATTGAGACCCTAAATATGTACAAGGAACGTTCAGCTTTAGGCTATACGCATGATGATATTATGACTTCCATCTACGCGAAAGGAAGAGACAATGCAAGAACACCTGTACAATGGGATGCATCAGAGCACGGAGGGTTTACAACAGGAACGCCATGGATTAAATCCAATCCAAGATACAAAGAAATCAATGTGAAAAGTACGATAGAAGATCCAAAGTCTATCTTCTATTTTTATCAAAAGCTTATTTCCCTTCGTAAGGAAATGGATATTATCGTAGAAGGCGATTTTCAATTGTTACTCAAAGATCACCCATCAATCTTTGCATATGAAAGAAACTTGAATGATGAACGCCTCTTGGTTTTAAGTAATTTTAGTGGGGAAGAGGTAGAGATTAACGAGGAAAAGTTAGTCAATAGCATAACAAATTCCCAAATGATTCTCTCCAACTATGAAGCGGGAACATCAGATACACTTCGTCCATATGAGGTAAGAGTTCTAACAAATTAAAGGGACAGTCCCCCGCTGCTTTAAAGCGGCGGGGGACTGTCCCCATAAAAAAAATTAAAAAATGATTGCGCATACATTTTAAAAGTGCTACTATGAATCTATCGATTAGTGCAAACGTTTTCGCTAACGATATACAAAATGTATAGGGGGTATTAGTAGATATTAACTGTAAAGTAAGTAGAATTTTTATTGAGGAATAACGATTTTTTTACAGTTTTTCTGCTATAATGTGCAAACGTTTTCTTAGATAGCAAAGTTTTACTACATTTCGAATGCTAACTTAGATACTTAAACCAACATACTAAAATAGTTTTTTATTTAAAAGTAAGTGCAAACGATTGCACGCTTAAACTATTACTAGTATGATATCAAATATATTTAAGTCATCTAGAATAGAATGTTCGAAATAGAACAAAATACATGCATCTATGTTTTCTTACTTTGCACAGAAACAACACGCTTTACAAAATTTTTCAGTATGGGGGTAAATCATGAATAAGAAAAAATTATTTTCTGGAATTGGAGCTGGGCTTCTTTCATTAAGTCTCCTTTTAACAGGCTGTGGTAACGCTGATAAAGATGGCGGAGCTAAAGAAGAGTCAAAAGGTGGAAATGTAACACTTGATGTATTCCAATTTAAAGTAGAATTCAAAAAGCAATTTGAAGATGCTGCAAAGAAATATGAAGCAGCACACAAAGGAGTAAATATCAACATCACAACTGTTGGTGGCGGTGAAGATTATGGTGCTGCTTTAAAATCTAAATTTGCTTCAGGTAAAGAGCCGGCAATCTACAACATCGGTGGACCACAAGATGTGGAAGATTGGCAAAAGAAATTAGCTGACCTTTCTGATACAGAAGCTTCTAAAAAGGCATTAAAAGGAACCCTTGATGGGGTAACTAAAGATGGCAAAGTTTTAGGATTACCATACAACCAAGAAGGTTACGGCTTCATCTATAACAAAGCAATATTTGAAAAGGCTGGCATTGATCCAACATCAATCAAGAGCTATGCAGACCTTGAAAAGGCTGTAAAAACTTTAGATTCTAAAAAGGGTGACCTTGGTCTAAAAGCAGTATTTGCCCTTCCTGGTAAAGAAACTTGGGTAACTGGCTTACACTTATCCAATGCATTCTTAGCTCCAGAATTTGATAACAACGTTCTAAATGCATTCAGTGCAAAGAAAGTTGACTTCAAATATGGTGATGCGTTCAAGAAGGTCCTTGATCTTCAAAACAACTACTCTGTTCAACCAACTGTAAGCCTTGACTATGCTCAACAAGTTGAAGAATTATTCTCTCTTCAAAAAGTAGCCATGATTCAACAAGGTAACTGGGCATATGGTTCAATCGCTGGTATCGACAAAGATTTCGCTGATAAGAACATTGGTTTATTACCAATCCCTGTTGAAGGCTACAAAGAAGATGCCATTCCTGTTGGTATCCCAATGTACTGGGGCGTAAACAGCAACAAAGACAAAGCTACACAAGCTGAAGCTAAGAAATTTTTAGACTGGTTATATACATCTGACGAAGGTAAAGAAATCGTTATCAACGACTTCAAATTTATCCCTGCTTATGATGGCTTTGATGCATCAAAAATCAGTGATCCACTTTCAAAAGAAATTTATCAATATGCTCAAGATGGCAAGACAATCGGCTGGACATTCATGGGCTACCCAACTGGCTGGGGACAAGATACACTTGGTGTTCAAATCCAAAAATATTTGAGCAAAGAAGCTAAATGGGATGACGTAGTGAAAACTTCAAAAGAAGCTTGGGAAAAAGCACGTAATAAATAATCCCTTATGAACAAAGATAATGGGTCCTACTTGATAAAAGCAGGACCCATTATAAATTAGCAGAGAGACAAGCGGCTGGTTCATAAGGGGTAACTTTAGTAGTTAGGCTTTACTTATCGATCAGCCCCTTTTCTTTCAATCATTACTAACTTAGAAAAAATACAAAACACATTGGAGGTTTTTTTACCATGATGCGTACGCGGGAATTATCATATTGGTTATTTTTAGCCCCAGTTCTATTAGCATTATCTATGGTTGTTATCATTCCATTGCTCTTTGGAGTCTACTATTCATTTACAGACTGGAATGGTATTGAAGTGGGCGGCTTTATAGGCTTCGAGAATTATATTAATGTCTTTAAAGACAAGGAATTCTTAGATTCATTATGGTTTACAGTAAAGTTTACTGTCGTTTCCATTATTTTAATTAACTTCTTTGGTTTAGCCTTAGCACTTATCGTGACATCAAAAATTAAAACAAGTAAGTTCCTACGTACAATCTTCTTCATGCCAAACCTAATTGGTGGTCTGATTCTAGGTTTTATCTGGCAGTTTATTTTTATTAAGGTATTTGCCGGTGTTGGAGAATTGTTTGGAATCGAAAACTTACAAGGATGGCTTTCTACTACAAACACTGGTTTTTGGGGCTTAGTGATCCTAATGAGCTGGCAGATGGCCGGATATATCATGGTAATCTATATTTCTTACTTAGAAGGTGTACCGACAGAGCTGATTGAAGCTGCTGAAATAGATGGCGCTAGTTCACTCCAGCGTCTACGCTTTATCGTATTCCCGTTAGTTGCTCCTGCATTTACAGTTAGTTTGTTCTTAACATTATCGAATACTTTCAAGCTTTACGACCAAAACTTATCATTAACAGGCGGTGGGCCTTACAATTCCACGCAAATGGTCGCAATGGAGATTTTTAAAACGGCATTTGGTGAAAGTGAAATGGCTTATGCTCAGGCAAAAGCAGTTATCTTCTTTATCATCGTTGCTGCTATTTCCTTAACACAAGTGTACATCAACAAGAAAAGGGAGGTAGAAATGTAATGGGAAGAAAATATAAATTGCCGCTCGAAATCCTTGGTTTGTTATTAGGTCTGTTATGGCTTTCTCCTTTTTACTTAATGATTGTCAACTCCTTTAAAACAAAGAGGGAGATCTTCTCAGACACATTAAAATTACCAGAAGTATTTACTTTTGATAACTATGTTGAAGCATTTAATGAACTTACCTTCCTAAAAACATTTATGAATTCACTGATTATTACGGTAGTTAGTGTAGGTATCATCATTATTTTCTCGTCTATGGCTGCCTACGCTCTTTCAAGAAATAAAAGCAAAATAAGTACCATTATATTCTTCATGTTTGTTGCAGCGATGTTAATTCCTTTCCAATCCGTTATGATTCCATTAGTGACGATTTTTGGAAAAATAGAACTGCTTAATCGTTCTGGAATTATCTTTATGTATTTAGGCTTTGGTGCGAGTCTTTCCATCTTCCTGTACCATGGTACATTGAGCGGAATCCCAAAATCCTTGGATGAAGCTGCAACCATTGATGGGGCTAATCGTTTCCAAATTTTTTGGCACATTATTTTCCCTATGTTAAAGCCAATTACTGTTACAGTTGCCATATTGAATACCATTTGGATTTGGAATGACTACTTACTTCCATCTCTTGTTATTAACCAAGAAGGAATGGAAACTATTCCATTGAAAATGTTCTTCTTCTTCGGTGAGTATACAAAGCAATGGCATTTAGCACTTGCTGGATTAACGATTGCTATTATTCCAGTAATTATTGCGTACTTCTTTGCACAAAGGGAAATTATCAAAGGTATTTCTGAAGGCGCGGTTAAATAATTTCTACCTTATAATATAGTAGAGAAACGAGCAATTTATTGGTATTAGGGGGAAGTAATGGTGGTTACAATTAAGGATGTGGCAAGGGAAGCAAATGTGGCGCCTTCGACGGTTTCAAGGGTAATTGCCAATAACCCGCGAATAAGCGAACAAACAAAGAGACGTGTAAAAGAAGTGATGGAACAATTAGGGTACTATCCTAATTTGCAAGCGCGTAGCTTGGTTGCTAAAAGCACTCAAACCATTGGCGTCATAATGCCGAATTCGGCCTACCATGCCTTTCGAAACCCATTCTTCCCTGAAGTATTAAGAGGAATCAGTATGCATGCCCATGAAAGTAAATACGGTATTTATCTTTCAACGGGGTCCACTGAGGAAGAAATTCACGAAGAAGTCCTGTCCATGGTTATGGGTAGACGTGTCGATGGAATCCTTCTGTTATACTCTCGTGTCAATGACCGGACCATGAACTACCTGGAGGAAATCGGCTTTCCTTTTGCGGTAGTGGGTCGGCCAAGCGTGAATGAAGAGAGAATTACGTATGTTGATAATGACAATATTTTTATTAGCAAACAGGTAACCAACTACTTAATTGAACACGGTCATACGAATATTGCTTACGTTGGAATAAATCCGGATTTTGTGGTTACTATTGACCGGATTAATGGATATAAGTTGGCTCTTAAGGAAGCTGGACTTACAGTAAATGAGGCTTATCTCGTTAATGAAGAGTTAGTCAATGAACAAGGAATAGATGCCATTTGTTCTTTGATGAAGCTTGATGCTCCTCCTACAGCATTGGTAACACAGGATGATTTAATGGCGTATGAAATCATCAGTCATTTAGAAAAATTAAACATCAGAGTGCCTGAAGATATTTCAATCGTAGGCTTTAATAATCTCTCGCTATCTGAACATTCTAAGCCTCCACTAACTTCGGTGGATATTGGCACATTTCAATTAGGTCATTTGGCAACAGAATGTTTAATAGAAAAAATCGAGAATCCTGATACGTTGCCAAAGAGAATCACGATTCCAACAAAGCTAATTGAACGTAAGTCGTGCGCGGTGAAAAAATAGCTTTGGATTGAATGTGAAATGACAAACATAAAAAGAGTCAGTGAGGATTTTACATGAATAAATTATGGTGGAAAGAAGCTGTTGCCTATCAGATTTATCCTCGAAGCTTCATGGATTCCAATGGAGACGGGATTGGGGATATCAAGGGCATCATCTCTAAATTAGATTATTTAAAAGAACTAGGGATTGATGTGATCTGGGTTAGTCCAATGTATCAATCGCCTAATGACGATAATGGTTACGATATCAGTGACTACCAAGAGATTATGGAAGAGTTTGGAACGATGGCTGATTTTAATCTTCTTTTAGAGGAAACACATCGCCGTGGGATGAAACTTATCCTTGATCTAGTCATTAACCATACGAGTGATGAACATCCTTGGTTTATCGAATCCCGTGCGTCTGAAGAAAATCCAAAGCGTGATTGGTATATCTGGCGTGATGGAAAAGGCGGGAAAGAACCGAATAACTGGGAAAGCATTTTTGGTGGTTCAGCCTGGAAATATGATGAACAAACTGATCAGTATTTCATGCATATTTTTTCAAAAAAGCAGCCAGACCTTAACTGGGAAAATGAAGAGGTACGGAAGGCGCTGTATGAAATGGTAAACTGGTGGCTCGATAAGGGAATCGATGGTTTCCGTGTCGATGCGATTAGCCACATTAAAAAGGAAGAGGGCCTAGAGGATATGCCAAATCCTGAAGGGCTCCAATATGTCTCTTGCTTCGATAAAATGATGAATGTGGACGGAATTCATACGTTTTTGGAGGAATTAAAGGAAGAGACGTTTGCTAAATATGACATTATGACTGTCGGTGAGGCGAACGGAGTAACGGTTGATGACGTGGAAGATGTGGAGCGTTGGGTTGGTGAAAAGACAGGGAAGTTCAATATGGTATTCCAATTTGAGCATCTAGCATTATGGGATGCCGAAGCGAAAAAACAGTTGGATATTGTAGAGCTTAAGGATGTATTGTCTCGATGGCAAAAAGGATTAGAAAATAAAGGATGGAACGCTTTGTTCATCGAGAACCACGACAAGCCGCGTGTAGTCTCGACTTGGGGAAATGATAAGGAATATTGGCGTGAGAGTGCAACAGCGTTCGGAGCCATGTATTTTCTCATGCAGGGTACTCCGTTCATCTATCAGGGGCAAGAGATTGGCATGACTAATGTCCAATTTGATTCCATAGAGGATTATGACGATGTGTCGGCAAAGAATATGTACCGTATCAAGCGGGCAGAGGGTGTTCCGCACGAGGAGATCATGGAGATTATTTGGGCCTCTGGCCGTGATAACTCACGAACTCCGATGCAATGGTCAACGGCAGAGAATGCTGGTTTCAGCACAGGGAATCCATGGTTGAAGGTTAATCCGAATTTTAAAGACATCAATGTCGTGTCGCAACAAAACGACGAACATTCTGTTTTAAACTTCTATAAGAAGATGATTGATCTAAAGAAAGCCAACGAAGTATTTACCTATGGTACGTATGAATTGCTTTTGAAGGATGATCCTCAAATTTTTGCTTATACAAGGACGTTAAATGAGGAAAAGATTATAGTTATAACTAATCTTTCTACACAGCCTGCAGAGATGCAGGGCGTTTCCCTCGACTACCATAACTTGCTGCTAAACAATTATGAAGTATCACCACATGAACCACATCAAAAATTTACATTAAAGCCTTATGAGGCAAGAGTGTACCGAATGAAATAAAACGATGTAAAAAAGACGATTCGAATACCGAATCGTCTTTTTTATTCAGTTAGACTGTAGCTTTTGATTTTTCAGTAGCGGCTGTTTTGTTACTCATTTTTCTAAAGAAAGGTACAACCCAACGGTCTAAACCGATTTTACCAGCGTTGTAGCCAGCTGTTAAGATAATGAAGCCAAGGAAGATGTCTCTAGGGTTGTGAGATACAGTGCCAGCTAAGAAGAAGCTGAAGTTCATGACGAGACCAAAGAACATAGCGGCAGTTGTTAAGCATCCAAGGATTAAGCCTAAACCAATTAATGTTTCGCCCCAAGGAACAAGAACGTTGAAGACATCGACGTTTGGAAGAGCAAAGTGTTTCAAGAAGTCAACGTACCAGCCAAAAACGACTGCGCCATCTGGACCTTTTACCGGGTTAGCAATGGCTCCTTTTAAGAATCCAGCAGCGTCAAATCCGCCAGTTAATTTATGGAATCCTGCAGTAAACCAAGAGTAACCGAGGTATAAACGTAAGACTGTTAAGATAACAGATGCAATTTTGTTTTCTCTTAAAAATTTGTTAAACATAAATGATTCCTTCTTTCATTTTTTGTTTTGTTCTTTATAGTTACAATATATTACATTTTTATTTAAATAACATGGCTATAGTGATAAGTTCACAGTTTGTTAGAAATGTTATGACAAACAGTTGAACAGCCCTAACCAGCAAGTTTAAGAGGAAATATTTCCATATCGAGCTTTTTTTATATACAAAAAATGTAAACGCTTCCAGTTTTATTTGATATTTCATTGTTAAATAAGTCGATTTTTGTTATTTTATAGATAAAGGCTAAATTTATTGTCATGTGGCTCCGACCCATCGCATGGTATAAGGGAGAGAACAAACTTGGGGACAAGGAAATTAAATGATCCAACTTATTGGAAACTCATTTTTAGTTTGATCGTTTTTTCAGAGCTGCTTGACATTGCAGTTTCTTTTTTCTATCCATCTATTAAATTCCTAAAGATTATTTCTATTATTATCCTCATCGGAGCACTGCCGATTTTTCTCCTTTCATTAAAAGGAATAGAGAAAAAGGACGAAGAGCTTCGACAAAATAAACTTAAATTAAAAAATATCTTTGATACACTTGATGTTGCTATTTGGTCGCATGATTTAAAATCAGACACGCTACTAATCACTCCAGGTATTGAAAAATTGTATGGATATTCATATATTGATTTTTATAAAGATTTAAATCTGTGGAGAAAGGTCATTTATCCCGAAGATTTAGAGGTAATTGAAGACAGAGGAAAGAAACTGGCCTTAGGAGAAACGGTTACAAGTGTGTATCGGATTATTCGCCCAGATGGAGAAGTCCGCTGGATTCAGGACAGAGGGTTTCCGACAATGGATAGTAAAGGTGAGTTTGTTGACTTTACGAGTGTTTTATTTGATATAACAGATCGAAAAGAAAGTGAAGACCGTTATCGTAGTTTAGTTGAAATGTCTCCAGATATTATTGCTGTCGTTAACCATGAAAAAATTGAATATATTAATGAAGCGGGTTGGAAGTTAGTGGGTGCCCAGCATCCTGAGGATTTAGTTGGTCATTCCCCATTAAAGTTTGTCCCTCCACAAATTGTGGAAGCTTTTAAAGTACGAGGCAATCCACACGAACAGCAAAAGGTTAGACTCGAGTTTAAAGTAAAAAAACTGAATGGAGAGACCATTGATGTAGAAATGGCGTCGACTCCGATTTCCTATGAAGGTAGGTTTGCTGTTCAAGTAGTTGGTAGAGATATTACGGAGCGTAAGAGAGCGGAGGCAACGATCCAAAATATGGCCTTTTATGATACGCTAACAGGGCTGCCAAATCGAAATAGGTTTAGACATCATCTTAACGATGCATTAAACAAGCAGGAAGAAAATAAGATGCTAGCCGTTTTGTTTTTAGATTTAGATCGATTTAAGATTATTAATGACACAAAGGGACATAACACCGGAGATATTGTGCTGCAAAGAGTAGCGGACCGGTTAGAGATGACGGTTAAACAAGAAGGAATGGTCTCTAGGCAAGGTGGAGATGAATTTATTATCCTACTTGAAGATATTGATAAAGAGCGGGCTGCACTAGTGGCGCAACGGATTCTTTATGAGTTTTCTAAGCCTATCGAGGTAAATAACCAGGAGTTTTTTGTTACTCCTAGTATCGGAATCAGTCTTTACCCTTCCGATGGTTTAGATGAGGAAACATTAATTAAAAATGCCGATACAGCCATGTATCAAGCAAAAGAACGTGGAAAAAATAATTTCCGTTTCTATTCCTCCAATTTGAATGGGAATTCCATTCGAAAAATGGAGTTAGAAAATGGGTTACGAAAAGCTTTGGAGAAGAACCAATTAACACTTCATTATCAACCGCAAGTGTCTTTAGCAACTGGAGAAATTGTAGGGATTGAAGCATTAGTACGTTGGAATCATCCTGAGCATGGATTTATTGCGCCTTCAGAATTTATTCCATTAGCAGAGGAAACTGGGTTGATTGTTCCAATTGGAAAGTGGGTATTATGGGAGGCCTGTAAACAAAGGAAAGCCTGGGAAAATGCGGGCTTTAAAGAATTCCCTATTGCGGTAAATGTTTCCGTCCGACAGTTTGAGGATGACCATTTTATTGAATACATCTCAACAATCCTAGTAGAAGTGGGACTTCAAGCGAACCATTTAGAATTAGAAATCACCGAAAGTATCATGCAAAATTTAGAGAACTCTACGATTATTTTAAATCAATTAAAAGAGCTAGGGGTTCTTTTATCGATGGATGACTTTGGAACAGGTTATTCGTCACTAAGTTATTTAAAGCATCTTCCAATCGATAAGATTAAAATCGATAAATCGTTTGTCGATGACATCATTTATCATTCAAATCAAGGAATGATGGTAAAAACGATTATTGATATGGGAATGAATTTAAATTTTATCGTCATTGCTGAGGGCATTGAAACGGAAGAACAGCTTTCGTTTTTAAAGAACAATGCATGTGAAATTGGACAAGGATATTTATTCAGCAGGCCGGTACCAGCTGACAATTTGGAGCAATATTTAATCATAGGCAATAAAAAAAGTGGCATCACGATTTAATCGGATGCCACTTTTTTAGCTTTGAACAGGAACTCTTCTCATTAGCTTATGCTCCCACGGTTTCATGAGCCATCGCCTTAAAGCAAAACAACCGCGCAGCCATTCGTCTGTTCCTTGAGCAAGCCAAATGCCTAAGAGACCTAAACCATAATGAACTCCAAACAGGTAGCTAAGTGAAACGGCAATTCCCCACATAGAAAGCATTCCGATGATGACAGGAAATCGGACATCCCCAGCAGATTTTAATGAACTCATCAAGACTATATTCATCGCTCTTCCTGGTTCAACAAACACAATGGCCCATAAAACAGGCAGACCTACCGCTATGATGCTTGAATCTTTTGTAAAAGACTCTAATATAGGGGATCCAATTAAGGCAATTACTAATGATGTAACGAGTGAGGCGACCATGGCAATTTTTAATGTCCGAATGCCGCGCTGGAGTGCACGGTTAAACTGCTTACCGCCAATGTAGCGTGCCACTAGAAGCTGTGTGCCTTGAGCAATCGCTAACGTAAATAAAAAACAAACCATATTAATATTTAAAATATAGACACGTGCGGCCAAAGAGGAAGTTCCCATTGAAACTACAAAACTAGTAATGATCAGCTGGGATAATTGATAGGACAAGTTCTCACCAGCTGAGGGAATACCAATGGATAGGAGTCCTTTTATGTCCTCTTTTTTCGCATGAAAAATATCTCGTATTTCTAGCTTTAAAGAAAGTCGGTTATAGACAAGATATATCAGTGCACAAACAGCATAAAATCTTGCTGCAACGATGGCCCAAGACACACCGGTTACACCCGTGATTGGTAAACCGAAAATCCCCGAAAGGGCCGCAATATTCCCCCCGATACTTATCAGATCCATGGCGACAGTGACAAACATGGATTCTTTTGTATAGCCGTGACTACGTAAAACGGCACTTAATGCGAGTGAAATAGATTCAAAAAAGAGGGAGATCCCGCAAATCCGAACAAAAGTATGACCATAATCGAAAACTTTCCCGTGAATATCGAATAAGAGTAAAAGATGTTCTCCAAAAAGAAAGACGATGATAGAAATGGTAATCCCAAACCAAAAATTGAGTCCAAATACAGAACGAGATAATTGTCTTGCATTCTTAAGCCGGCCTGCACCGAGGTTCTGACTGATTAAGACGGTAGCTCCAATGGAGGTCACGGTAAAGACTAGGATAAAGATGTTTAATAGTTGGTTCGCTACTCCTACCCCTGCCGCCGCTGTATCCGAATAGTGGCTTAACATAAATGTTGCGATAATTCCCATACCCATATGAAGAGCCAGCTCAATAAAAAGTGGCCACGAAATACTAAACAGTGATTGTTCCTGAAACTTATTTGTGTGTTCTTTCAATGGTGCAATACTCCTTTATCCTATTAACTTAATAAAATATAATCTCCATTGTACACCTATTTGAGATTGAAGCCTAGGATAAATTCCATCTTATGTAATTGTGGGTGAAATTAGAATACCTACCGAATATTTAAACGGTTTACTTGAAAGTGCAAATAAGGAAATCGTGAATATAAACGCATTAACCTAGATGAAAAATGTGTAAATGTGGGTTATGAAGAACAAACTTGGTTGTGCATCAAGATAAATGCCCTTCATCTGGGGGTTATGAAGGACTACGGTCGCATAGATAGACTCTATGAGCCCGAATTACTTGAAGTAGAAGGATTACGGTCGCATAGACAGACTCTATGAGCCCTAATTACTTGAAGTAGAAGGATTACGGTCGCATAGAAGGGTTCTATGAGCCCGAATTGCTTGATGTAGAAGGATTAAGGTCGCATAGAAGGGTTCTTTGAGCCCGAATTGCTTGATGTAGAAGGGTTACGGTCGCATAGAAGGGTTCTACGAGCCAAACTGCCTAATGGAGGAACAAAAACACCTTTCTTGCCCTCCACCTCTAGGCAATTATGTGAGCCTCTCAATGTAAACTCAAAATAAATGTAATTCACCTTACTTAATTTTTTTATTAGTCGAAACCATTGTTGACACTTTTACACAATTAAATGGACTTGATTGTTATGAAGGACAAAATTCAGTTGGATAACAAGGAAAATGTCCTTCATCCGGGTTATGAAGGACAAAATTCAGTTAGATAACAAGGAAAATGTCCTTCATTCAGGTTATGAAGGACAAAATTCAGTTAGATAACAAGGAAAATGTCCTTCATCCAGGTTATAAAGGACAAATCCTAATGTGGTTTTTCCTATGAATTAATTGACGAGAAAGTTTGTAAGTAAACCTATTACGATTATTTGCGGTAGGTATCATTTGTAGTGGCTGTATTACATAACACCTAAATATGCTACCTTCCCCATTTCATAGCTACCGATAATGTACAGCAACTCATTGGGTTATTTTGATCTGCTTGGGTAGTGAGGATGAAGTTAATTCCTGACGGTGTAAACTTCGTGATGACAGGAACTTTTAATCCGATAGACTTAATCATCGCGTCCACTTCACTATGTTTCCCTTGTTGGGCGGCACTCATTATTTTATGGGCAAAGCCTGGATCGCTCAATCTATCTAGTAAAATACTTCCTTGTTCCATTAGTAAACGGAACGATTTGACGGACTTGACAAATATTTTTGTATCTACTGGTGGATAGCTCCGAGGATATGAAGAATTCACTGAATAGGTGTAATAAGCAGGAATGGGAGGATAAACAGGATAATGAAAAGGGTTGTAATACATCTTAATTCTCCTTCCATGAGTAAAAACACAAGGCAATAGTACCCTATGATAAATTGTTGGATTTGGTTACCCACTATTTTTAGGTTTTCGTGATACATATCACCGAAAGGCTTGTATAATTCTGTTAAATTATTAATTGATTCAAAATATTCATAAAAAATCAAGGGGGTTGAATGGTGAGGAATAAACACTTGGCACTTGTTGGAGTATTACTGACCTATTTTTTAATTGTTTTTGGGGGATATGTAGCCTCCTCTAATTCTGGCATGGGGTGTGGACCTGAATGGCCAATGTGTAACGGTGAAGTTATTCCCACGTTAAAGGGGGCTACATTAATTGAATATCTGCATCGAGTCATTGGAGCAACCCTTGGTTTACTCTCTGCCGTGTTATTTTTTACTCTTATGAGGAAGAGAAATGGGCGTAAAGTACATCAGGTGGCATTTGCCATGTTAGTCCTCCTAGTGATTCAAGTCCTCCTTGGGGCAGTTGTTGTTGTCCTTGATTTGCCTTCTATTGTGATTTCCGTCCATTTAATCATCGCCATGCTCTTTCTTTTCTGTTTGATTTGGATTTGGAGACATCTGGAGGTTGAGGATAGAAAATACAAAGCATATTTAACGAAAGGGAATCAAAGGTCGGTCATTCGCCATTTAAATATGGTACTCATTCTCCTCTTGTGTACAATGGCTTTTGGTGCATATATTAAGCATCAGATTTATGGATTGGCTTGTGGATGGTTAGGGTGTAGACAAACCTTCTATCCAACGACTATTCCAGAACTTCTCCAAACCATTCATCGTGGACTTGCCGTTGTTTCTACTCTGTATATTCTCATACTTACGCTCTGGTCTTTTACAAAAGGATGGGGTAGGAGCATTCAAAGGAGACTTGTCCTATGTATGTTGGCAGTTCTTTTTCAATTAATTATTGGGGCCGTGGTAGTCATGACATTCCTGGATCTTTCATCGGCGGTTTTTCACCTGGCTATCGGAACCGGATTATTCGCTTTGGTTAGCGAAACAAGAGTATATACGGGGAATGCCTTGATGAAATCTAATAAGAGTGTTGCTCCAAGCCGAAGCTGGCATAGTGGTCGAAGAAGTCTGGAGAAATAAACAACGAAAGCGGCTGTCTAATCAAATGACAGCCGCTTTTTGCTTTAATGAATTCTTATATTTCCACTAGAGACATCAAGGTTGATAGGGAATTTCCCTGACCCATGCTTCCCTTGGATACTGTGTTTACTTTGGTCTTTGGAAGTCAAAGGGAAGGTACTAGAAATATTCCCGCTGCTTACATCACCATCAATCGAAAAATCAGCATTATCAGGTAAATCAAGGCTGACATCACCAGAACTAACATCAATAGTAATCGCATCTAACAGTTGATCGACTTGAATGCTGAGTCTTCCGGATGATACATCTGCCTCGATTGGTCCTGTATAGTGCTTAATTTCCAGGTTACCAGAACTAATATCAAAGGAACCTGTTTCCGCCTTTAGTGAATCTATATTCACGTTCCCTGAAGAAACGTCCTGGACAAAATGTTTGACTACCAGATTAGTAAGGTTTAGGTTTCCAGAGCCAATATCAACGGTTAACTCATCTAATTTCAAAGGCTTATTTTTGGATATGCCGGAGAAGTGTAAATTACCTGAGCCTAAATCGATACTCATATTGCGGTCATAATTTTCTGGTATATAGATTTTCAGTTCCTTCTTTTTGGAGAAAGGTGCCCAGTTAAACCAATCAAACCATTTGTTTTTAATCGAAACTTCAACCTTATCCCCTGAGTCGTTCACCGTTAGTTTTTCTTTTCCATTATAAACGGCTTCTAAATCGTCCCGATCTTCCGGAATAATAGTGGTACTTACACTAGAAACATTGATTTCAATTAAGTCTGTATCACTTGTTATGGTGGCTTGAGTATTCTTGGTTTCTGCTTGAGACCAATCCATTTGTAACCCTTGATTGAAGATAATATATAATCCAGTAATAACTAATAGTAGAATTAAAATTCTTTTCATTTTTTTCCATCCCCTTTTTTCATAACTTCTATATAAAGCATAATAATTCCTCTAGTTTTCTTCAATGAACTTGGGATTTATTTCTATCTAAGACCTAAGACGTAATTATTTTTTTCGTTTACCGAAGGATTTTTTTCATCCAGGAAAAGAATTTATGGTATTCTTTGTAAAGGAGGTGCACACAATGACAATCAAAAAATTGACACCGAAAGAACTGCATGAAAAGCTGCTTGGAGAGGACAAGACAGTCGTTCTCGATGTACGTGCAGAAGAAAAATACAATGAATTTCATATAGAGGAAAGCCGGAATATCCCAAAGACGATTATTTTTGGTATGGAAGAAAAGGAAGGAAATCCGCCATTATCATTACCACGAGACAGAGAAGTCATCGTAACCTGTACCACGGGGAATTCCGCAGCTAAATGTGCGAAGATTCTTGATGCTCACAATTACAACGTAGCAGTTTTAGATGGTGGGCTTACAGCCTGGAAGGCCTATTTACATTCGCTGGAAGACAAATAGGAGAGAGTTATGCTGCATAAATTAAATAGACAACTAGAAAAAATTATGCCCTTAATTACTCCTGTGGGCGTTGTAACTGGGGTGATTTTTAGTGTCCATCTAACGGACTTTTCCTATCTGATTCCTTGGATCTTTGCCTTTATGACCTTCGCAGGAAGTTTAAGCTCTAATTTTCGTTCATTAAAAGAGGTAATGGCTCATCCCTTTCCCATTTTTATGGCGATGTTGATATTACATGTTCTCATGCCAGCTTGGGCATGGGGAGTAGGCCATGTCGCCTTTTCTGGTGATGTATACACCATTACTGGTCTCATTTTAGGTATGGTCATCCCAACAGGAGTGACGAGTTTTATTTGGGTTTCAATCTACAAAGGGAACATTCCCTTGGTTTTATCTCTTATCTTAATAGATACCTTGCTTTCCCCCATTATTGTTCCGCTTTCACTTTCCTTATTTATCGGTCAAAAAGTGGAAATGGACTTCTTGAATATAATGAAAGGGCTCCTAGGGATGGTTGTCATTCCATCCTTAATCGGAATGTTCCTGAATCAAGTAACAAAGGGTAAAATTAAAGAAAAATTAGGTTCACGTCTTGCTCCATTTTCAAAAATATGCATCGGCATTGTGGTGATGCTAAACGGGGCAATTGTTGCTCCTTATTTAAAAGACATTAATTTTAAGCTTGTAGGTATAACAGTAACTGTCTTTTGCATTGCCTTCTCTGGATATTTATTTTCCTTCCTTTTGGGTAGATTGATGAAGAGGGATCGGAATACTGTTATTACTCTCACATTTACCGGTGGAATGAGGAATATCAGTGCTGGCGCAGTATTAGCTGTTTCCTTTTTCCCAGCTGCGGTGGCAGTTCCTGTAGTTGTTGGGATGCTTTTCCAACAAGTTCTAGCTTCAACCAATGGTTATTTTCTCGACCGGTATTATACTAGAAAGGTCGATAAACAAGAGTCATTAGTTTTATAAATGAGTAGGTGTTTCTAAAAGATGAACGACATATTGAAAAAAGAAAGCAGTCTTTTATCAGGAGTGCAAGGCATCCAGTGGGCTGTCTTTATGTTAACGAATATCATTGCTGTTCCTGTTGTAGTAGGTGCAGCCTTTCACATGTCCCCTGCAGAAATTTCCACTTTCATGCAAAGGATGCTATTGGTTTCGGGGGCAGCAACATTGATCCAAGTGTTTATTGGGCACCGCCTTCCTGTAGTTGAAGGAGCTGCTGGAATGTGGTGGGCAATCTTTATTTTGCTGGGGACCATGAGTGCGCCTGGAGGCCAGGGGCTTTTACTACAACAGCTTGAAATGGGTCTTATTATTGCTGGTTTATTTTTAGCAATCGTAAGCTTCTTGCCTATTATTGAAAAAATACGGTTATTATTCACTCCAATCGTCACAGGGGTTTATTTAATTCTTCTTGTAAGCCAGTTGAGTGGTTCGTTTTTTAAAAGTATCCTTGGAATGACAGCGACCGGTCAACTTAATGGAAAAATCACACTGATTTGTTTAATTGAAATTATCATTATCCTTCTGTTTTCATTAAAAGCAAAAGGGATTTGGAAAAGCATGGGGCCGCTCGTTGGGATTATGGTCGGTTGGAGCCTCTTTCATTTCTTTGGTTTACTCCATACTGGTCAAGTCTATGAACCTAGTAGCTGGTTTGCTTTGCCGCAAGTATTCAGCTGGGGAGCTCCAAAGTTTGATGTAGGGATCGTACTAACATCCGTGATTACTTCGATTGTGTTAATCTCGAATGTGATTGCCAGTATTTTAGTAGTAGGAATAGCTCTTGAAAAAGAGATCCAGCCTAAGCAGTATCAAAAGGGAATCTTCGGTAATGGAGTAAACTTGCTTGTTTCGGGAATATTTTCAGTTGTTGGAGTGGTACCTTTGTCTGTTTCAGCTGGGTTTATTACTACAACAGGGATTAAAGCAAAACGCCCGCTGGTGATTGGGGCATTAGTTATTATGGGTATTGGATTTTTCCCCTATATTGGCGAATTTTTATCTACTCTACCGTTAGAGGTTGCTTACGCTTCCTTGTTCATTCCATTCTCTCAGATGATGGGGTTTGGAATCCGTGACTTAATGGGTCAGAAGCCATCTTCACGAAATTTATTAGTGATTGGACTTTCCTTGATGGTTGGAATTGGGATGATGTTCATGCCGCCTGCTGCCTTCGAAAGTGTAGCGCCATGGCTTCGAAACATCATCGCGAACGGTTTGCTCGTTGGATTGATATTTTGTTTATTGCTTGAACATGTAGTATTTCGGGAGAAGAAGGTTCATAACCTCAATGAAAAAGCCAGTCGATAAGACTGGCTTTTTACATGGATGCATCGATGGGAATATGCTTAAAAGTAGAAACCTGAAACAACCCTTGGTCTGTCATTTTGAGTTCAGGTATGACGGGAAGAGCCAGGAAAGATAGAGTCAAAAATGGATTAAATTCACCGCATGCCCCTAATTTTTTAAGCGCAAGATTGATCTCATTTAGGTTAGAATAAACCTCCTGATAGGGACGATCAGACATTAACCCAGCGATTGGAAGCTCCAAAAAGGCAAGAACTTCCCCTTGATTAACAACAATCATACCGCCTTGCATTTCCTTAAGAGTATTAGCTGCGACAACCATATCAAGATTATTGGTACCTGCGATAATAAGATTGTGCGAATCATGGGCGATGGTTGTAGCGATTGCCCCGTCCTTTAGGCCTAATCCTTTCACGATACCTAAGCCAATCTCTTTGGTCAGATTATGACGTTCAATCACAGCTAATT
>NZ_CP133269.1:0-20000 GCF_030915525.1 Neobacillus sp. PS2-9 | reverse complement strand
CATTTAATGGGGAAATATCGAATCTCAGGTGTACCCATTGTTAATAACATCGAAGAACAAAAACTAATAGGTATAATTACTAATAGAGATTTACGTTTCATCCAGGATCAGGATTACTCCTTTAAAATCGCAGATGTGATGACAAAGGAAAATCTTGTAACAGCTCCAGTAGGAACCACATTGAAAGAGGCAGAAAAGATTCTACAACGGTACAAAATTGAGAAACTTCCGCTCGTGAATGAACAGGGCGTATTAAAAGGATTAATAACAATCAAAGATATTGAAAAAGTCATTGAATTCCCAAATTCAGCGAAAGACAAACAAGGACGTTTATTAGCTGGAGCAGCGGTAGGAGTAACTAGTGACACGATGAAGCGTGTGGGTATGCTTGTGAAGGCCAATGTAGATGTCATTGTAGTGGATACAGCCCACGGCCATTCAAAGGGTGTTCTCGATACTGTGAAGGAAATTAGAGTGGCACATCCTGAATTGACTATTATTGCAGGGAATGTGGCAACAGCGGAAGCGACGAAGCATTTAATTGAAGCAGGAGCTGATGTGGTTAAGGTAGGAATTGGACCAGGCTCCATTTGTACAACAAGGGTTGTAGCCGGTGTAGGCGTGCCGCAAATTACTGCTGTTTACGATTGTGCAACAGAAGCAATGAAGCATGGAAAGACAATAATTGCTGATGGTGGAATTAAATATTCAGGAGATATCGTAAAAGCCTTAGCTGCAGGCGGCCATGCAGTCATGCTAGGAAGTCTTTTGGCTGGTGTATCGGAAAGTCCAGGGGAAACAGAAATTTTCCAAGGGCGCCGCTTTAAGGTATATCGTGGAATGGGCTCTGTGGCTGCGATGGAAAAGGGATCAAAAGATCGTTATTTCCAGGAAGACAACAAAAAGTTTGTGCCTGAAGGAATTGAAGGAAGGATTCCTTATAAGGGACCATTATCAGAGACGGTTTATCAGCTAATTGGCGGTCTTAGAGCGGGAATGGGATATTGCGGGACAAAGGATCTTGAAGAATTAAGAACAAAAGCGCAGTTCATTAAGATGACAGGTGCAGGATTAAGAGAAAGTCATCCACATGATGTTCAAATTACAAAAGAGGCACCTAACTATTCATTATAATTTTCAAATGGAAACAGGGAAGCACCGCTTCTCTGTTTTTTTATATTACAGGAAAGTATAAAGTTCGACTTCGAGAATTGTCCAGCTCCAGCGCCTAGCCCCTCGGGTCAAATAACCTTCGGCAATAAAAGTCAAAAGGCGGACTTTTCTTGCCGAAGAACATTTGCCTGTCGGGGCTGATCAAGGCGCTTGCGCTTTTCTTACGGTCAAATATTCCTAGAAAAATAGCAGAATTGGAAAAAGAATGGTTCTATGCTCTGTCTATGATTTGCCAGCTACTTATGTTAAAATAACCAAAGTGTATAAATTCGTTGGAGGGCGTTACAGTGAACAAACATTTTTATCAGAAATGTGTTGCCAGTGCAATGGCAATGATTATGTTTTTTAGCCTATTTGCTGGTGTAAACCAGGCTAAGGCAGAAGCAGCGTTAAATGTAAATGCTGATGGTGCGATATTAGTTGATGCAGAAACAGGTAAGGTTCTATATGAACAGAATGCTGACAGTGTTTTAGGGGTTGCCAGCATGACTAAAATGATGACAGAATATCTTTTACTTGAAGCGGTTAAGAAGGGCAAAGTGAAATGGGATCAGGAATATTCAGTAAGTGATCTTGTTTATAAAAATTCCCATGACAGAAGTCTTTCGAATGTACCATTAAGGGCAGATGGTAAATATAAGATCCGTGAATTATATGAAGCAATGGCTATCTATTCTGCAAATAGTGCAACCATTGCAATTGCAGAAACTATTGGCGGATCAGAAGCAAACTTTGTAAAAATGATGAATGACAAAGCCAAACAATTAGGATTGAAGGATTATAAATTCGTCAACTCTACGGGTTTAAATAACCGAGATTACCATGGGCAGCATCCTGAAGGAACAGGTCCTGAGGATGAGAACGTAATGTCTCCACGTGCTGTTGCAAAATTGGCGTTTCATCTAATTAATGATTTCCCTGAAGTGTTAAAAACGGCTAGCACGCCGACGAAAATGTTCAGAGAAGGCACGGACGATCAAATTAAGATGGATAACTGGAACTGGATGCTTCCAAAGTTAGTTTACGGTTATCAGGGAATGGACGGGCTCAAAACGGGTACCACTGACTTTGCAGGGTATTGCTTCACAGGTACCGCCAGCCGGGATGGAAAACGATTTATTACTGTTGTACAAAATGCTAAGGATGCCAGCGGAAAAGGTGGCTACAAAGCACGTTTTGATGAAACAAGAAAAATGATGGATTATGCATTTAGTAATTATACAAAAGAACAGATTGTTCCTAAACAATATCAAGTTAAGGGACATAAAACACTTCCTGTCATTAAAGGAAAGGAAGATCAAGTAAAAATTTATACGAAGTCAGCTATTAGCATGGTTGTCCTCAACGGTGAAAAGAAGAGCTACAAACCAGTTCTTGTTCTAGATAAGAAAAAGGTTAATAAAGATGGAGAAATCACTGCTCCAGTAAAAAAAGGTGAAACAGTTGGATATTTAACTATTGAACCGAAAAATGGTGATAAAGTTTCTTTCTTAACAGAAGAGGGACATAAGAAAATCAAAGTGGATGTTATTGCTGCAAAAGATGTAGAAAAAGCAAATTGGTTTGTCCTAATGATGCGTGGGATTGGCAATTTCTTTGGTGATGTTTGGCACGGAATTTCTTCAACCGTAAAAGGTTGGTTTTAATTAGAATAAAAACATAAGAAAATTTTGGATTTATTAAGAAGGATTCTTGTCTTGACAGGAATCCTTTTTTGTTGCTTTAATGATTTTATGGAATAAGATAATTCCGATTGGTTGAATAGGAATTTTCCTAAAAGTGTAAAGAGATTTTTCTTAATATTTCAAATAAAAGGGGGATTTTAACGATGAAAACAGGTACAGAACTCGTAAAACGTGGTATGGCTGAAATGCAAAAAGGCGGCGTCATTATGGACGTTGTGAATGCCGAGCAGGCAAAAATTGCTGAAGAAGCAGGTGCAGTAGCAGTAATGGCTTTAGAGCGGGTGCCTTCAGATATCCGTGCAGCTGGTGGGGTGGCAAGGATGGCTGACCCAAGAATAGTTGAAGAGGTACTTAATGCTGTTTCAATCCCTGTAATGGCTAAAGCAAGAATTGGTCATATTGTGGAAGCTAGAGTGCTTGAGGCGATGGGTGTTGACTATATCGACGAAAGTGAAGTATTAACTCCTGCTGACGAAGAGTACCATTTATATAAAAGTGATTTTACTGTTCCGTTTGTTTGCGGTTGCCGTGACCTTGGTGAGGCAGCGCGTCGTATTGGTGAAGGTGCCTCCATGCTTCGAACAAAGGGTGAGCCAGGAACGGGTAATATCGTTGAAGCAGTTCGTCACATCCGTAAGGTAAACGCACAGGTTCGTAAAGTAGTGGGAATGAATGAAGATGAGCTAATGACAGAAGCAAAGCTTTTAGGTGCTCCATTTGAATTACTTCTTGAAATTAAGCGTCTTGGACGTCTCCCAGTTGTTAACTTCGCAGCAGGCGGTGTAGCAACACCAGCAGATGCAGCACTTATGATGCAGCTTGGTGCGGACGGTGTGTTTGTTGGATCAGGTATCTTCAAATCTGAAAACCCTGCTAAGTTTGCAAGAGCAATTGTGGAAGCAACTACTCACTACCAAGACTATAAATTAATTGCTGAACTTTCAAAGGATCTTGGAACACCAATGAAAGGGATTGAAATTTCTTCACTAGCGCCAGAAGCACGCATGCAGGAGCGTGGATGGTAAAAAGAAAAGCGGAAGCGACCGTTTAGCGACGTATAGACAGGGGCCCGGTCCGACTGAGATAAAGGAAACACGAAGAGCGGTAGCGATTCGATGTTGACTTATCGTAGGGAGGAGTGGGATGGCTACTAGTCGCTGGGAGCTGGAGCTAGACAGTTATCATAGTAAAAATGGTTAAAGGAGTATCGTTATGATTAAAATCGGCGTTCTGGCTTTACAAGGAGCGGTCCGGGAACATATTCGGTCACTTGAGGCCTGCGGTGTAGAGGCCGTTGCTGTTAAACGAAAGGAAGAATTACAAGACTTAGATGGTCTTATTCTTCCTGGTGGAGAAAGCACAGCAATGCGGCGCCTGATTGATAAATATGATTTCATGGATGCGTTAAAGGAATTTGCCCACAGTGGGAAACCAATGTTTGGTACATGCGCGGGCCTCATACTATTAGCTAAGCAACTTGTCGGTTATTATGAACCTCACATCGGTGTCATGGACATTCAGGTGGAGCGGAACTCCTTCGGCCGACAAGTGGACAGCTTTGAAGCGGACCTTGTAATTAAGGATGTAGCGGAGACCTTCCCAGCGGTGTTCATTCGTGCGCCGCACATTGTTGAGGCGGGGGAAGATGTGGAAATCCTATGCAAGCATAATGACCGCATTGTGGCCGCACGGGACAGGCAATTTCTCGGATGTTCCTTCCATCCTGAATTAACGGATGATCATCGCATTACCGCTTACTTTGTTGAGATGGTAAAGGAAGCCAAACAAAAGCAACTTGTATAGGGATAATTTGGTTGCATTTCGTAAATAATTATAGTAACGTAAATATACAAATCATAAATATTGATGAAAGCAATGAGAGGAACTAGTAACAGGAAACTCATTCTAGCAGAGAGCCGGTGGGTGGTGAAAACCGGTGAATGAAGCTTGTGAATCCCTCCTCGAGCAAGGTATGGAACACTACATAAGGTAGTAAGTAAGTACTTTCGGTGAAATCCGTTACATTTTTTCAAGGTGGACAGTGTATGCTGTCAACCAGGGTGGTAACGCGGGTTAACTCTCGTCCCTGTTTTCAGGGGCGGGAGTTTTTTGTTTTTTAGGATAGGTTAGAGCTTTTTGTTGATTTGGCACGATGTTGATTGGAGCGGAAGGCGCGAAGACTCCTGTGGGAGTACGGTTCAGGGGAGACCCCGCAGGCGCAAGCGCCGAGGAGGCTCGCCGAAACGCCCACGGAAAGCGAAGCGCCTGGAGCGGAGATCAACAGGACCAGCTTACATAGCTTATCTATTCAAGCGGAAACAGTCAAAAAATTTTTAAAGGAGTGTCAATTATGCTGGATATTAAAGTCCTAAGAGCAAATTTTGCAGAAGTAAAAGAAAAACTTCAAAACCGTGGAGAAGATCTAACCGATTTTGGCCGCTTCGAAGAACTAGACGTAAAGAGACGAGAACTAATCGTAGAAACTGAAAAACTAAAAAGTAAACGAAATGATGTGACACAGCAAGTTGCAGCTTTAAAGCGTGAAAAGCAAGATGCTGATCATTTAATTAAAGAGATGCGTGAGGTAGGCGATCAAATTAAAGCGCTTGATGACGAGCTTCGCGGAGTAGAAGAAACATTAGAAATGTTACTTCTAAGCATCCCAAATATCCCTCATGAAAGTGTACCAGTCGGGGAAACAGAAGATGACAATGTAGAAATCAGAAAGTGGGGTCATGTACGTGACTTTGAATTCGAAGCAAAGCCGCACTGGGACATTGCTGATCAGTTAAGGATCCTTGATTTTGAACGTGCAGGCAAAGTAACAGGAAGCCGCTTTGTTTTTTACAAAGGATTAGGAGCGCGATTAGAGCGTGCGTTAATGAGCTTCATGCTCGACTTGCATGTGGATGAACATGGCTACACTGAAATTCTACCACCATACTTGGTGAATCGCACAAGCATGACGGGAACAGGGCAATTGCCAAAGTTTGAGGAGGATGCCTTCTTGATTGAGAGCGAAGATTATTTCCTTATTCCAACGGCAGAAGTACCTGTTACAAACTATCACCGTGATGAGATTTTAAGTGGGGAAGACCTTCCAATCCGCTTTGCTGCCTATAGCGCATGCTTCCGTTCTGAGGCTGGCTCTGCAGGTCGTGATACAAGAGGGTTAATCCGTCAGCATCAATTTAATAAAGTAGAACTTGTAAAGTTTGTGAAGCCAGAGGATTCTTATGAGGAGCTTGAAAAGCTGACAAATGATGCTGAACGAGTATTACAATTATTGGAGCTTCCATACCGTGTGTTAAGCATGTGTACGGGTGACCTTGGGTTTACGGCTGCGAAGAAGTACGATATTGAAGTATGGATTCCTAGCTATGGGACGTACCGCGAGATTTCTTCTTGCAGTAATTTTGAAGCATTCCAAGCGAGACGAGCAAATATCCGTTTCCGTCGTGATCCAAAAGCCAAGCCAGAACATGTTCACACATTAAATGGCTCTGGTCTTGCGATTGGCCGCACGGTCGCCGCTATATTAGAGAATTACCAGCAAGAGGACGGCAGTGTCATCATACCAACTGTATTACGTCCATACATGGGAAACCGTGACGTAATTAAGCTGATGTAATATCTGAAAATTCCGGATGTTTTGTTCATCCGGAATTTTTGTTGACATTCATAATGGATATGTGTTAAATTATTTTTTGTTGATACGGAGGAATACCCAAGTTCGGCTGAAGGGATCGGTCTTGAAAACCGACAGGCGGGTTAAACCGCGCGGGGGTTCGAATCCCTCTTCCTCCTCCATTTTTTAAAACAATCGCGCATAAAATACTGGAGATAAGAGCTCGCTACATTCATTGTAGTGAGTTTTTTTTATGCGATTTTTGCCGTAAAAAAAGAAGCACATTGGATTAACCAATATGTGCTTCTGTTAGATTAAGAATTACTTTTAATTTTTCATCTACTTCACGGCATACTCTTTCGGCATCCGCTTGACTCTTCACAACATCAGTCGTGTCCATGTCAATCACTAGGACTTCACTTGCCGCATACTGGTTCATTACCCACTCATCATAACCCTTCCAAACTTCAAAGTAGTACTCTTTCAGCTCAGGGTTAATCTCAAAACTTCTACCGCGGGCCATGATCCGGTCAATGACCGTATCAAAGGATCCTTTTAAGTAAACCATTAGATCTGGTGCTTTTTTAGGTAGTTCCTGCAGTTCTTCCAACATATTATCAACAAGATCTTCATATATCTTGAACTCTAAGCTTGAGATTCTGCCTAAATTTTTATTTACATAAGCAAAATACCAGTCTTCATAAATAGAACGATCTTGAATCGTATAAATCGGTTCACTCCAGTTAATACAATCTTTTACTGTCTTAAATCGTTTGTTTAAGAAAAATAATTGTAAGAGGAACGGAATTCTTCTTGCATCTAATTCTTCAGGTGTCAACTCATAATATAGAGGTAGGATGGGGTTATCATCCACCGATTCATAAAACACCTTACTTTCAATTCCTTTATTTTTAAAGTGTGCATTTAAGGTATCAGCCACACTTGTTTTCCCTAGACCAATCATACCACCAATAACGATACTCACTAACATCCCCCTATTCTATATGTTTGTCCAGCTGCAAGTCTTTAACGATAAGGTTAATTTTTCAATAATATGGTTTAGATCATTTTCGTTTTGCACGAAATCCAACTCATCGCCGCTAAAGCGAAGAACAGGTATTTCTGGATGTTCTTTTTCAAAAATCGCTATGGCATTTTCATAGTCGATAGAGAGCTGTTCTAAATATAACGGGCTAATATTTTTTTCAACCTCGCGCCCTCTAAGCTTGATTCGTTTGAGCAATGTATCTAAGCTGGCATTTAAATAAATAATGACATTAGGCTTTGGCATATCTTCGGTAAGAATTTGATAAATCTTATAATATTTTTGGTATTCTTCCGGATTTAATGTTCTTTGTGCAAAAATCAAATTTTTAAAAATATGATAGTCTGCAACAACAGATTGATTTTGACTTAAGAAATGGGTATTGATGTCACCTAATTGCTTAAAGCGATTGCAGAGGAAAAACATTTCCGTCTGGAAACTCCACTCCTCGATGTTGTCATAAAATTTCCCTAAAAATGGGTTTTCATCCACAATCTCTTTAAGTAAAGCAAATTGAAATTGCTCTGAAATGGCTTTTGCGAGCGATGTCTTCCCAACACCAATTGGCCCTTCAACCGTAATAAAGGGTGTATCCCCCATTGCAAGTCCTCCTTCTCCAACTGCCTGCACTTTCTATGATTAACCAGTTTGAACCGGATAATTTATATTGTTATTGTCGTGTTGCTTCTTTGACACAAAGAATATTTTATCACAATCTGTCGCAGGAAGGGATATGGAATATTTAGAAGTAGCTAGATTTATGTCAGATATATGAAAAAACTGCCGAATGACGGCAGTTTTTGTTGTGAAAAATTTTTTTCGACTATCGGAAACCTAATATTAGGTACCCTTTTTGGTGACGTTGAAATTATCTACGATTAAGAGCCAATTTTGCGGGAACGATAAACCGAGCTTCCAATAACTCATTCCTCGTATATTTAACTCTTTGATCAAATCAAATTTAGCTTGGATCGATCGGGCATCCTCAAACCATACCTCATGCTCTTTGCCGGCCTCGTCTCTGTATTTGAAAAAAGGTGCCTCTGCTTTTGTATCATATTGAATCGGCACATTATATTTCGCTGCAAGTTGAATGGCCTGCTGCGGACTGACAGCCTTCGCAACGGATCCTTGAACAAAAGGAAGTGTCCAATCATAGCCATAAAGGTTTTGACCCATAAGTATTTTATTAGAAGGCATTTCAGTAATGGCATACTCTAAAACTTTCCTTACTGAATCAATAGGCGAAACGGCCATCGGAGGACCGCCGCTATAGCCCCACTCGTACGTCATAATCACCACAAAATCAGAAATTTCCCCATGTGCCTTGTAATCATGGCCTTCATACCATTTTCCTTTTTGTGTGGCACTGGTCTTTGGGGCAAGGGCAGTTGACATGAGCCAACCTTCATTCTTAAATCGTTGTTTTGCCTTTCGTAGAAAGTTGTTGTAAGCCTCACGGTCGGCCGGTCGCAAAAATTCAAAATCAAAGTGAATATCACGGAATCCATATTTTTTAGCGGTTGCAACAATAGTATTGAGAAATTTATCTTGAATGGCCATGTCGTTTAATAGAATTCGCCCGAGCTCATCACTAAACTGATCATTTTCCTGGTTGTTGATTACCATCATAAGTACGTTACGATTAGTCCTTGCGATAGCAGGGAAATTATTCAGTAAAGGTTCCTTCAAGGTTCCATCACGACGCGCTTGAAAACTAAAAGGGGCTAAATAGGTTAAATAAGGTGCAGCTTCCCTAGCACTATTCTCTAATACAGGTGCAACCGTTGTTCCTCGCGGCTCTACATAGGCATTAAACTCAGCGTTTCTTTTTTGACCTTGGGGGATATAAAGACGGAATCCAACATTGAGTGGCTGATTTACGTTAATCCGATTAATCTTTGCAAGCTCTTGATAAGGGACACCGACTTTTCTAGCAATAGAGAATAAGGAATCACCTGGCTGAACGAAATAAAAGCGGCCGATAATTGGAATGACTATGGACTGTCCAATAACAAGGTCATTTGGATTCGGTAATTCATTTGCTTCAATAATATCGTTAACGGTCGTGTGGTAGGCTCTGGCAATCGAGGTTAATGATTCATTCCTTCTTATAACATGGATTTGCATCCTAATCCCTCCCAACAAACATACGTTGCAACTATTTTATGAGGGAGGGTAAGGATAAATGATATAATGTTGATAAATTTCATGATGACTAGGATCGGTTTTAGCTTTGAGTACATTTTCCATCATCGTTAGAGCAAAGTAGTTATCCTGCTCATCAACAGAGGTAATACAATCACGAGGAACATAAATGGGATACTCGCGCATATAGGCATCATTTGCTGTAAAGAGCACGCAAATATTGCCCGCAATTCCAGTTAATATGAGCGTATTCACCTTTAAATGATTTAACAATATGGTTAAAGAGGTTTCGTAAAAAGCGGAATGCTTAGGTTTGATTAAAAAATAATCATCATCGTCTGGCAGCAGGATATCAAAAATAGGCTGACTGTAATCGTTCTTACAAAAATCAATGATTTTATTAAAATCTGCCTGCCATAAATTATAATGATCATTCATAAAGATAACGGGTAAGTTTTGTTTATTAAATTGTTTTTTCAATTCTTTGATGGGCTTAGCAATTTGCAGTGCTTTTTTGGCTAAAATGGAACCATGTGAAAAATCAAAGTTGTTAATCATATCAATAATAATCAGTGCAGGATAATTATTCTCCATTTGCTTCTCCTCCTTCCTATATTTTGGAGTAATAGTAGAATACTTATCCATTAGAAGGAGTTTGCTATGACGGTGGAAGAGAACCTAGACGAATACTATATGAGTGAAGCAATAAAGGAAGCCAAAAAAGCGGAGGAACGAATGGAAGTTCCAATCGGAGCCGTACTTGTCATCGAGGATAGAATTATTTCCCGGGCACATAACTTGCGTGAAATTGAGCAGAACGCTGTTGCACATGCAGAACTTATTGCGATCGAACAAGCTTGCCGGGAAATAGGCTCCTGGCGGTTGGAGAATGCCACCTTATATGTGACACTCGAGCCATGTCCAATGTGCTCAGGTGCCATTATATTATCAAGGGTAAAAAGAGTGGTATATGGTGCGAGTGACCCAAAGGGCGGATGTGCAGGGACGCTCATGAATCTTTTACAGGACGACCGTTTCAATCACCAAAGTGAAGTGACAAAGGGCGTGTTAGAAGTTGAATGCGGCCAATTGCTCTCTGATTTTTTTAGGTCGCTAAGAGAAAGGAAAAAACTTGAGAAACAACGAAGGAACGGAAAGGAATAGAAGATTTACAATAACTTACAGTTGATTAATATTGCTTTTTTTCGAGATTGGTTGTATATTAGAAAGGCGTCAGATACGACGCACTAAACTTAGTTATCAACTTTGCCGTGCTAGGTGGGGAGGTAGCGGTGCCCTGTACCCGCAATCCGCTCTAGCGGGACTGAATCCCTTCCCGAGGCTAATGGCCTGTAGGGTCTGCCTTAAGTAAGTGGTGTTGACACCCGGGTCCTGCGCAATGGGAATCCATGAACCATGTCAGGTCCGGAAGGAAGCAGCATTAAGTGGACGCTCTCATGTGCCGCAGGGTTGCCTGGGTCGAGCTAACTGCTTAAGTAACGCTTATGGGCGTTAGTCGAAGGAAGGTGCACGGCAGTTACATATGTATATAAATCAACTCATCTCAGAATGGAGATGAGTTTTTTTGTGAACTCTTATGAATACACTTTGAAAAAATGAAAATGGATGCGTTATAATGGTTAGGATGAATTATTTTGAAGGGGGCGGTGTCAGTTGGCTTATCAGGCTTTATATCGTGTTTGGCGTCCGCAGGCATTTATCGATGTAGTAGGACAAGAACATGTTACGCAGACATTGCAAAACGCCCTGCTTCAACAGAAGATATCACATGCCTATCTTTTTTCTGGACCAAGAGGAACAGGTAAAACGAGCGCGGCTAAGATTTTAGCAAAGGCAATTAACTGTGAGCGAGCACCTGTATCAGAACCATGTAATGAATGTGCAGCCTGCCGTGGAATTACCAATGGAACGATTCCAGATGTGCTAGAGTTTGATGCTGCTTCCAACTCTCGTGTGGAAGAAATGAGAGATGTATTGGAAAAGGTCAAATTTGCACCGACTGCTGTTACCTATAAGGTTTACATCATTGATGAGGTACATATGCTTTCCATTAGTGCTTTTAATGCTTTATTAAAAACATTAGAAGAACCACCGAAGCATGTCATTTTTATTTTAGCTACAACAGAACCTCATAAAATTCCATTAACGATTATTTCTAGATGTCAGCGGTTTGATTTTAGACGCATCACAGCTGGTTCTATTGTGAAGCGAATGAAATTAATTGTTGATGAAACAGGCGTAGTATGTGATGAGGATGCCTTGAAAATGATTGCCCGTGCAGCAGAGGGCGGGATGCGTGATGCCTTAAGTCTATTAGACCAGGCAATATCCTATAGTCAGGATCGGGTAACGGTAGAGGATGCCTTGACCGTGACCGGCTCTGTATCCCAAGGGTTCTTGAATAAATTATCAAGCTCATTTCAAGAAAAAGATGTGGCGAGTGGTTTAGAGGCGCTTGAGGAATTATTATTTCATGGTAAGGACCCAACGCGATTTATCGAAGATTTGATTTTATTCTATCGAGACATGCTGCTTTATAAAACGGCACCAAATCTTGAAGAGTCGCTTGAAAGAGTCATGCTTGACGATGAATTTCGCAGGATGGCGGAAGCCACTCCTACCGGACAAATCTATCAGGTCATCGACTTCTTAAATAAAACACAACAAGAAATGAGATGGACGAACCATCCGCGGATATTTCTTGAGGTGGCGATTGTGAAGCTCTGTCAAATGGAAAGTATAGAAAAGGAAGCAGCACAGCCTTCCAATGTCGACCATTTGTTATCTAGGATTGAACAACTAGAAAATGAACTAGAGCAATTAAAAACCAGCGGGATCACTGTTACCTCACAAGATGCAGCACCGCAGCAGCAAAAACCAACTCAGAGAGTGTCCAGGAAAGGATTCCAGCCTGTAGTTGGTAAAATCAATGAAGTATTAAAGGTAGCTACCAAAAACGATTTAAATCAGATTAAAGGTAAATGGGGCGAAATGCTGGCAAGCTTAATAAAATCGCACGCAGCCTTGTTAAATGATGCGGAGCCAGTTGCAGCTTCGTCGGATGCCTTAATTATAAAGTTTAAGCATGAAATGATTTGTCAAATGGCAACAGATAGGAAGGATTTTCAAGAAGCGATTACCGGTGCACTTCAAAAATTAACTGGTAAAAGATTTCTATTCTTGGGTGTACCCGAGGAACAATGGGGAGCCATTCGCGAAAGTTTCTTGAACAGTCAGCATGGTGAAGAAGGAGAAGTCAGCGAAACAAGCAGGAAGGATGAGGAACCTCATATATCTGAGGCAAAAAAACTTTTTGGCGCTGAGTTCGTAGAAATAATAGAATAATAATAACTTACTATATGGAGGTAATGTGTAATGATGCGTGGCGGTGGAATGGGAAATATGCAAAATATGATGAAGCAAATGCAAAAAATGCAAAAGAAAATGGCGGAAGCTCAAGAAGAATTAGGTCAAGAAAAGATTGAAGGAACTGCTGGCGGCGGTATGGTTAAGGTTGTTGTAACCGGTCATAAAGAAGTGGTAGATGTACAAATTAAACCTGAGGCAGTTGACCCAGATGATGTAGAAATGTTGCAGGATCTTGTGTTAGCAGCTGTAAATGACGCCCTTAAAAAGGCTGAAGAGCTAACAAACAATACAATGGGCCAATTCACAAAGGGAATGAACCTTCCTTTCTAAGCTTGATTAAACCAAAAGAGGCTGTTCTTACGTGCAGCCTCTTTTATTAAAGGGGAAAAATAGTAATGCATTATCCTGAACCGATTTCTAAGCTCATCGACAGCTTTATGAAATTGCCAGGAATCGGCCCGAAAACGGCTGCACGCCTGGCCTTTTATGTGTTAAGTATGAAAGAGGACACCGTCCTTGATTTTGCAAAAGCGCTTGTGAATGCAAAGCGTAATTTAACGTATTGTTCTGTTTGTGGTCACATCACGGATCAGGATCCTTGCTATATATGTGAAGATCAACGCAGGGATAGAAGTATCATTTGTGTTGTCCAGGATCCAAAGGATGTTATTGCAATGGAAAAGATGAAGGAATTCAACGGGTTATATCATGTATTACATGGGGCTATTTCTCCAATGGACGGGATAGGTCCAGAAGATATTAATATCCCTGATTTACTAAAACGTCTTCAGGATGAAACCGTACAGGAAGTGATCTTAGCTACGAATCCGAATATTGAAGGTGAAGCAACCGCTATGTATATCTCTCGTTTGTTAAAACCATCAGGTATTAAGACGACAAGAATAGCCCATGGATTACCAGTTGGCGGGGACCTTGAGTATGCTGATGAAGTAACCTTATCGAAAGCAATAGAGGGCCGAAGGGAACTATAAGATAAAATTCGGAGGAAATAAAGTATGTTTTTTCGACGTAAAGGACGGCTTCGAAAAGAGTATGATGAAAAGCTCTTGATACAGTTGAATCGTTTGAAAGAGCATTGGCAGCAAGAAAAACAGCTATTGGAAAAAAGTTTTGATCCTTCCGAAGAGGTTATTTGCCAAACCAAAATTGCAGAAGTGAAGTATATCTTCTTATTAAGAGAGGCAAAACAGCGACATGTCACTTTATTAAGATGAATTTAAATGATGAGCCTGACCACTATGTGTGGACGGGCTTTTTTATTTATACGGTCTATTCCCCCTAACTTGTACATAAACTGTATGGATAATGATTGAAGGAGGAGGGGAGCATTATTTGGAACCTATTATCGTTATTTCTGTACTAGGAGGCCTGATCCTATTACTCTTATTCTCTGGGGCACCTTTTAAACCAGCACGATTTGTTGGTCAAGCAGCGGTTAAATTCTTAATCGGGGCGTTGTTTCTATTTTTCTTAAATGCAGCCGGTAACCGGTACGGGATCCATGTCCCCATTAATGTAGCTACATCTGCAGTTTCCGGCTTTCTGGGGATACCTGGAGTATTTGCCTTAGTAGCTATTCAACACTGGGTTTTATAGCTGTACAAGCCGCTGAAACCAGCGGTTTTTATTTTTTTAAAATAACTATTGACCATATGGTTGGAATGCTGTAATATATTAAAAGTCGTCACCAAGACGTCGAAGTAATAAATAAAAAGTTATTGACATTTCATCATTAACTTGATAAGATTATAAAGTCGCTTTTGAGCGGTGATGAGAGATTTGTTCTTTGAAAACTAAACAAACAAAAACGTCAACAAACAAAAATTATTAGTTTCTTATGAAACTAAGCCAACGTAACAAAATGAGCTAATCAACTTTCTTGGAGAGTTTGATCCTGGCTCAGGACGAACGCTGGCGGCGTGCCTAATACATGCAAGTCGAGCGAACCACTTCGGTGGTTAGCGGCGGACGGGTGAGTAACACGTGGGCAACCTGCCTGTAAGACTGGGATAACTTCGGGAAACCGGAGCTAATACCGGATAATCCTTTTCCTCTCATGAGGAAAAGATGAAAGACGGTTTCGGCTGTCACTTACAGATGGGCCCGCGGCGCATTAGCTAGTTGGTGAGGTAACGGCTCACCAAGGCGACGATGCGTAGCCGACCTGAGAGGGTGATCGGCCACACTGGGACTGAGACACGGCCCAGACTCCTACGGGAGGCAGCAGTAGGGAATCTTCCACAATGGACGAAAGTCTGATGGAGCAACGCCGCGTGAGCGATGAAGGCCTTCGGGTCGTAAAGCTCTGTTGTTAGGGAAGAACAAGTACCGGAGTAACTGCCGGTACCTTGACGGTACCTAACCAGAAAGCCACGGCTAACTACGTGCCAGCAGCCGCGGTAATACGTAGGTGGCAAGCGTTGTCCGGAATTATTGGGCGTAAAGCGCGCGCAGGCGGTCCTTTAAGTCTGATGTGAAAGCCCACGGCTCAACCGTGGAGGGTCATTGGAAACTGGGGACTTGAGTACAGAAGAGGAAAGCGGAATTCCACGTGTAGCGGTGAAATGCGTAGAGATGTGGAGGAACACCAGTGGCGAAGGCGGCTTTCTGGTCTGTAACTGACGCTGAGGCGCGAAAGCGTGGGGAGCAAACAGGATTAGATACCCTGGTAGTCCACGCCGTAAACGATGAGTGCTAAGTGTTAGGGGGTTTCCGCCCCTTAGTGCTGCAGCTAACGCATTAAGCACTCCGCCTGGGGAGTACGGCCGCAAGGCTGAAACTCAAAGGAATTGACGGGGCCCGCACAAGCGGTGGAGCATGTGGTTTAATTCGAAGCAACGCGAAGAACCTTACCAGGTCTTGACATCCTCTGACACTCTTAGAGATAGGACGTTCCCCTTCGGGGACAGAGTGACAGGTGGTGCATGGTTGTCGTCAGCTCGTGTCGTGAGATGTTGGGTTAAGTCCCGCAACGAGCGCAACCCTTGATCTTAGTTGCCAGCATTCAGTTGGGCACTCTAAGGTGACTGCCGGTGACAAACCGGAGGAAGGTGGGGATGACGTCAAATCATCATGCCCCTTATGACCTGGGCTACACACGTGCTACAATGGATGGTACAAAGGGCTGCAAGACCGCGAGGTTTAGCCAATCCCATAAAACCATTCTCAGTTCGGATTGTAGGCTGCAACTCGCCTACATGAAGCCGGAATCGCTAGTAATCGCGGATCAGCATGCCGCGGTGAATACGTTCCCGGGCCTTGTACACACCGCCCGTCACACCACGAGAGTTTGTAACACCCGAAGTCGGTGGGGTAACCGTAAGGAGCCAGCCGCCTAAGGTGGGACAGATGATTGGGGTGAAGTCGTAACAAGGTAGCCGTATCGGAAGGTGCGGCTGGATCACCTCCTTTCTAAGGATATAAGCTGGACATATGAGCCAGACAAAACATGTTTGTTTGATTGTTTTTGTTTGCTTAGTTTTGAGAGTGCAAATTCTCAATGAAATATTCGTAGTGGGGGCCTATAGCTCAGCTGGTTAGAGCGCACGCCTGATAAGCGTGAGGTCGATGGTTCGAGTCCATTTAGGCCCACTTTTCTTCTACGGGGCTTTAGCTCAGCTGGGAGAGCGCCTGCCTTGCACGCAGGAGGTCAGCGGTTCGATCCCGCTAAGCTCCACCAATATCGTTCTTTGAAAACTAGATAATCGTAATGAAGAAGTCAAGTAAATACATCGAGTAATCGCCATTTTAGTTTTCTCTCTATTTAATTAAGAGAAACAAACCTTTCAGGTTAAGTTAGAAAGGGCGCACGGTGAATGCCTTGGCACTAGGAGCCGATGAAGGACGGGACTAACACCGATATGCTTCGGGAGCTGTAAGTAAGCTTTGATCCGGAGATTTCCGAATGGGGAACCCACTGTTCGTAATGGAACAGTATCTTTACCTGAATACATAGGGTATTGAAGGCATACCCGGGAACTGAAACATCTAAGTACCCGGAGGAAGAGAAAGCAAACGCGATTCCCTGAGTAGCGGCGAGCGAAACGGGACATAGCCCAAACCAAGAGGCTTGCCTCTTGGGGTTGTAGGACACTCAACATGGAGTTACAAAGGAACGGGGTAGATGAAGCGGCCTGGAAAGGCCCGTCAGAGAAGGTAAAAACCCTGTAGTCGAAACTTCGTTCCCTCCTGAGTGGATCCTGAGTACGGCCGGACACGAGAAATCCGGTCGGAAGCAGGGAGGACCATCTCCCAAGGCTAAATACTCCCTAGTGACCGATAGTGAACCAGTACCGTGAGGGAAAGGTGAAAAGCACCCGGAAGGGGAGTGAAATAGTTCCTGAAACCGTGTGCCTACAAGTAGTTAGAGCCCGTTAATGGGTGATAGCGTGCCTTTTGTAGAATGAACCGGCGAGTTACGATCCCATGCAAGGTTAAGTTGAAGAGACGGAGCCGCAGCGAAAGCGAGTCTGAATAGGGCGATTGAGTATGTGGTCGTAGACCCGAAACCAGGTGATCTACCCATGTCCAGGGTGAAGTCCAGGTAACACTGGATGGAGGCCCGAACCCACGCACGTTGAAAAGTGCGGGGATGAGGTGTGGGTAGCGGAGAAATTCCAATCGAACTTGGAGATAGCTGGTTCTCTCCGAAATAGCTTTAGGGCTAGCCTCACGTAGTTAGAGTCTTGGAGGTAGAGCACTGTTTGGACTAGGGGCCCTCATCGGGTTACCGAATTCAGACAAACTCCGAATGCCAAAGACTTATCCGTGGGAGTCAGACTGCGAGTGATAAGATCCGTAGTCAAAAGGGAAACAGCCCAGACCACCAGCTAAGGTCCCAAAGTTTACGTTAAGTGGAAAAGGATGTGGAGTTGCTTAGACAACCAGGATGTTGGCTTAGAAGCAGCCACCATTTAAAGAGTGCGTAATAGCTCACTGGTCGAGTGACTCTGCGCCGAAAATGTACCGGGGCTAAACGTAACACCGAAGCTGTGGATTGACATCTTAGATGTCAGTGGTAGGAGAGCGTTCTAAGGGCGTTGAAGCTAGACCGTAAGGACTGGTGGAGCGCTTAGAAGTGAGAATGCCGGTATGAGTAGCGAAAGATGAGTGAGAATCTCATCCACCGTATGCCTAAGGTTTCCTGAGGAAGGCTCGTCCGCTCAGGGTTAGTCGGGACCTAAGCCGAGGCCGAAAGGCGTAGGCGATGGACAACAGGTTGATATTCCTGTACCACCTCTTTATCGTTTGAGTGATGGGGGACGCAGGAGGATAGGGTAAGCGCGCTGTTGGATATGCGCGTCTAAGCAGTTAGGCTGGAAAGTAGGAAATCCGCTTTCCGTAAAGGCTGAGCTGTGATAGCGAGGGAAATTTAGTACCGAAGTTCCTGATTCCACACTGCCAAGAAAAGCCTCTAGCGAGATAAAAGGTGCCCGTACCGCAAACCGACACAGGTAGGCGAGGAGAGAATCCTAAGGTGAGCGAGAGAACTCTCGTTAAGGAACTCGGCAAAATGACCCCGTAACTTCGGGAGAAGGGGTGCTTTTTGAGGTGAATAGCCTCGAAGAGCCGCAGTGAATAGGCCCAGGCGACTGTTTAGCAAAAACACAGGTCTCTGCGAAGCCGCAAGGCGAAGTATAGGGGCTGACGCCTGCCCGGTGCTGGAAGGTTAAGAGGAGGGGTTAGCTCACGCGAAGCTCTGAATCGAAGCCCCAGTAAACGGCGGCCGTAACTATAACGGTCCTAAGGTAGCGAAATTCCTTGTCGGGTAAGTTCCGACCCGCACGAAAGGCGTAACGATCTGGGCACTGTCTCAACGAGAGACTCGGTGAAATTATAGTACCTGTGAAGATGCAGGTTACCCGCGACAGGACGGAAAGACCCCGTGGAGCTTTACTGTAGCCTGATATTGAATTTTGGTACAGCTTGTACAGGATAGGTAGGAGCCTGAGAAACCGGAGCGCTAGCTTCGGTGGAGGCGTCGGTGGATACTACCCTGGCTGTATTGAAATTCTAACCCGCACCCCTTATCGGGGTGGGAGACAGTGTCAGGTGGGCAGTTTGACTGGGGCGGTCGCCTCCTAAAGAGTAACGGAGGCGCCCAAAGGTTCCCTCAGAATGGTTGGAAATCATTCGTAGAGTGTAAAGGCACAAGGGAGCTTGACTGCGAGACCTACAAGTCGAGCAGGGACGAAAGTCGGGCTTAGTGATCCGGTGGTTCCGCATGGAAGGGCCATCGCTCAACGGATAAAAGCTACCCCGGGGATAACAGGCTTATCTCCCCCAAGAGTCCACATCGACGGGGAGGTTTGGCACCTCGATGTCGGCTCATCGCATCCTGGGGCTGTAGTCGGTCCCAAGGGTTGGGCTGTTCGCCCATTAAAGCGGTACGCGAGCTGGGTTCAGAACGTCGTGAGACAGTTCGGTCCCTATCCGTCGTGGGCGCAGGAAATTTGAGAGGAGCTGTCCTTAGTACGAGAGGACCGGGATGGACGCACCGCTGGTGTACCAGTTGTCTTGCCAAAGGCATCGCTGGGTAGCTATGTGCGGACGGGATAAGTGCTGAAAGCATCTAAGCATGAAGCCCCCCTCAAGATGAGATTTCCCATAGCGTCAAGCTAGTAAGAACCCTGAAAGATGATCAGGTTGATAGGTCAGAGGTGGAAGCGTGGTAACATGTGGAGCTGACTGATACTAATCGTTCGAGGACTTAACCAATTTTTAAAGCGAACTCGTAGTTTACAAACACTTCTTCTACATTATCTAGTTTTGAGGGAACGATACCTCAAAGTAAATAGTCTGGTAGCAATAGCGAGAAGGTCACACCCGTTCCCATACCGAACACGGAAGTTAAGCTTCTCAGCGCCGATGGTAGTTGGGACGAAAGTCCCTGTGAGAGTAGGACGTTGCC